>NZ_DBHIIC010000016.1:0-15294 GCF_057248345.1 Filifactor sp.
TCTTTCCTTTTAAATCTCCAAGCCACTCATGTGGAACTGAAACAGTCGGAGTAAGAAAAACTTTCCATTCTCCATTTTTTGCACTGATGTACTCATCATGCGAAGTTGGTTTCCCCCATTCCCAACCTTCCTCAACCCATCTATCAATGGTTTCTTTGTTTATATCCTGATATGGTTTCATTATTTCACTTTCCTCCTTCACACCTTTTAATTTGTTTCACCCAATATATGATACTATAAGCATACTCTTATCAAGTTTGATATCTTTAACTCTTTTTATTGACCTGTGTCAGTCCTCTGTTTTCCATGTTTCATTCTTTGGGTAATGACATTTCTATTTCTCTTACAGACTGTCAGTTTTTACTTTTTTTATTTTCTCAATACTGTTCCATACGATTCCTATATCTGAAAATTCCTGTGATGCATTTTGTGATAATAGAATTTTGATATAGGTAATTCCGTTTCAGGAACCGGAAATTTTTCAACCACTAAATTCACTCTCTAAATTGATTCCTTGATTTTTTTGCAATGTTCCATCTGTTGTATAAAAAAATCCGATTTTTTTCTATCTATGATGATACTTACCTTCATCAGCTTATTTAGTTTCTTCTCATGCAAACCATAAAAAATAGGGTTCCTAATTTTTATGATCAGCTTCAGACAATGAAACGGACGATTCTTCATTTTTATTTGTTCGATATCTTCAAGTTTAAATTTAAAATGTAATATGCTATTTCCTCTACTGCCATAGGTATAATATTTAAGCATATTATTTTCATAAAGTTCTAATTTCACTCCATTGATGAAGAGATAATATCCCATAAACCATATGAAAATTGGAGCAATAATCAGTACGATTCCTACAATCATTTTATCTGAAACATCAGTATGATAATTCTTCAATACCCACAGAACAATAAAACCTAATAAAACAAAGACTGAAAAGCCTATGTTATTAAATTTAGACTTATAGGGATAGGTCAAGATAAGTTTTGGTTCCTCTTGTAAACAATCAAATTCCATATTTTCTTTCATCTTACAAATCCTTTCATTTTTTGTATGATTTCATTTTATTCATGATTTCAATTTCAGCATATCGTTCCCTAAAAATCAAGATTTGTTTCACTTGATATAGGGATATTATTGCATATTCCATCTCTATTTACAGTCCAATTCCTAACTTTCTCATGATATCAGTTCTCTTGTTTTCTTACATTTATGTTCTGTTCTAATGTTTTTTTGAATGTCTATCAATTCAATGTGAGATTATGAACTGATGTTAATTTGAAATTGTATCTATTTAATCTCTTCTCATAGACTGAAACAAAACCTTATTGGTAACAAAACACTATCCGGAGTCTTTATTTCGACTTTTTCTATAAATTCGGTTTCATCTATAATCAAATACTATCCTCATACCAATGTGTTTCATCTTCAAAACCATAGTATTTTTCATCTACCAACCATTTTTTGTTTATCATTCTCATCATGAATTTGTGTTTCATATCAACAGCTCCTTGATAGTGTATGACAATAACTGCCATTTCTTCTTGTTGCATGGTGAATTCCAGCAAAAAATCGTCATGGTTCACATAAAAATACTCGCTTGGATTCCCATAATGAGTCGCATAGCCTTTTGACATTAGGTTCTCACTTACTTTCCCTGTTACCATCTCTTCAAAACGATTTTCATATTCTGTCATAAGCTCTTTCCATTTCGGATGAATTTGATTGGGAGGAATCTTTAAGATCGATTTTTCAACATCCAATTCATGGTTTCTCTTAAAAATTTCTTCTTCCAATAAAGTCAATCCTTTCAACAGTTCAAGTAGTGGAGGTATAATTTCATCCACCATTTTTTTGTATGTTTCAGGGGTATTTTTCATTATAATATTCATTTCAGTTATCTCCACAACTTCCAATTTTTGTTTCATTCAACAACTATGACATTATAGCATATTTCAGTATTTCTTTATATGTCTGACTACCCCTTCTCTTAGAATTGTCAGTTCCCTGTTTTCTTGCAGTCATTTCTCTATACAACTTCTTAATGCATCCAATTGTTCCACTTCTTTTCAAATATCTGCAATTTGAGAGTATAGAATGTCTTTTTCTGTTCTCAAAGTGATTACTTGCAATTTCCATTTGGATATATGCAAACTCTTGTTTTTTTCTAAATCCTCTTTCGGATACTTCTTGGACTTTCAAATAAAATAATCTCTGCAATATGTTCATTGTAGAAATCTTTCCGGTTACTTTTCTTTCACTTGGTGCAAGCTTTGTATGTAGTTTTTTTATGTTTCAAATATTTCTCCGATTTGTAATAAAAACTCAATTATCTACTTTCTTAAAACATTATACTATTCTACGTTTAAAATATCGGATGTACAGAATGAACAATTGCTGAAGAATAATTTTGAGAATCGTGTAGTTCAAAGTATTAAACCTATCGGTTTTAATAGATAATAGTATTAGGTATGTTTTCCCAATTATTTTGAGTATACTGTAACATATAAATAAATTACCATAGAATCTACCAAAAATCACTATCACAGTGGCAATTCCATTTTGTAAGTTGATATGATATAATTCACCCAATATAAATTTAAAAGTCAACATTATGGAGGTCTTAAGTTATGCTAAAAGACGGTATTGTTTTAGAAAATAATGACGATAGAATTGTTGTGAATCAGTACAGCTTTTGTGAATTGATAAAACACTTATTAACTCATTATGTAGGTATCTCATACGAAACTGCATCTGAAATGGTATCTCAATCTCATCTTGCGAAACCCGTTTCAACTGCAATGGATGCTGTGCTATTGAGCCATGATCTCCCTTACTATTGGGCTATGAACCTTTATTATGGCAATCTATACTGGCAAAAAGGAATTCCTGAACAACCGGAAGATATGACTGCTTATTTTGAACTGGAAAATAGTATCATAGATTATTATAGATTAAATGAACCGTTTGAGTATCATTCTGTTGTTTCTAACGAAAAATGAAATAATTTCTTCCCTAACAGTAATGTATTCTTCTTTTTTTCATTTTCTGTTCCTTTCTTCCTGATTTTGAAAAATAAAAAATCAATAAACCAATCTATGGTATGTAGTCTCCTTACTGATTATCCGGTAAAAAGGGTACCCTATCTTGTTCATAAGGCTACAATTTTATCATTCTAACTGTTACTTAATCTATTTAAAGCGTCAACTTCACTTTCAACAAAAAATATATCATTCCCTTGATTACATTCATAAATAAAGGCATTTAGAGCATTACTCTCATGATTAGAAAAATCGCCTATGATTGCTAATTTCATTTTATAGTTTATTACTTTTTGTAAAATATTTCCTGCCATCTTATTGCTGAGATGAAAGAACTCTTCTGTAAGATTATCTTTGCTAATGATAAATTTATTTTCTCCCGTTTCATAAGCGATTGTCGTAAACAAATCTAAAAATGACTGTTCATCTGATATTACAATCGACTCATCTTCAATTCGTACCACCTTGGTTTTATCTTTTGATTCCAATATTTTATGTTTCACTTAATTCCCTCCAAATTATTTTTTGCTATTCTAAATCCCAAATCATCGATTCTAAAATCCGGAAAGCTCTTTCTCCGTGAAGTGGCTCCACAAGCTCTCTTTTCGCTTGCAAAGCTCCCACCTCTAAAAATGCGATAGTTTCCATATCGTTCTTCATCATAGAAATCAAAACACCATTCCCAAACATTTCCAATCATATCAAAAAGTCCAAAATTATTTTCTTTTTTTGTTCTTACTTCATGCAATCTTCCATCAGAATTGTCTTCAAACCAAGCAATATCCTCAATATTATTGTATCGATATCCTTCACAATTTCCTCTACAAGCATATTGCCATTCTGCATCTTTTGGTAATCTAAACCCATTTTTTGAATCATCTACTTCAATTTCTTCTGAAACAGAATTGAATGTATAGCACTTTTCTAATGAAAGTTTTTCGGAAAGCAAGTTACAAAATTGAATTGCATCCATCCAACTGATATTTACAACCGGAAAATGTTTTGTTTGAATATCATAGTCAATATCCATTACATAATGATACAATTCATTCGTCACAGGAGATCTTAACAATAAAAATGATTGAATCATCACTAATTCTTCTTTCACAATTTTTTCCTTTTTTGTTCCGGGAATAGACATTTTATAATCTGAACTCATCCACTTGATCGGATCAACAAAATCTCTAATGAGCTCCTGCCCTTCCGGGATTAAAACCATATTTTCTTTTAAATATCTCATCAAATTCATTTTTTGCCCCTATAACTTCAAATTTACTATCCTATTTAGTTTCTTATCTTATTGATCTAACAGTTTTAGCATCTCTTGTTCAAAGAGCTTGATCAAATGGAATTTACCTATAATAATTATCATAGTAAATGATTCCACTTTTCGAACTACACTTCAAATCATAACTCTTTTGTATAATAGTATCGCTCCCCTGTATAAGGATATTTTTTCAATGAAAACACTTCTTTATAACCATGCTTTTCATAAAATTTCGGTGCTTGAAAATTAAAAGTATCTACGAATGAATACTTACACTTTCTCTCTCTTGACTCTTTTTCTGCCATTTTCAGAATTCTTGAACCGAGCCCTTGTCCGCGTAAATCCTCCCTGACATACAAATATTCAATCTCAAGCCAATTTCCAAAAGTCTCTGCCACCATGCCAGCCATTAAATTGCCCTGTTCATCTTCCACATAAATGTTAAGAGGTTCACTTCTAGATGGTTCTCTCTTAGATCTATTGTATTCTTTGATTAAATTTGCCAATTGTTGCGTTTTTTCCGATTCCATATTTTCTAATTTCAATCTCATATTTCTCTCCATATTTTATTCATTCTTCGCCATTCCTATACTTAAATTCGTTAAATTCGAACTTATCAATCTCAACAAATCAATATTATCAACGAACTAATTTGTTATATCTGTAATATTCTTCCTCCTACTTTTTCTTGATAAACTGTTCATAACATTTCAACTCAATATTTTCCAATCCATTATCTTTCCTTTTTGTGTCTATCCATACCTGTTCAGCTGCTATTCCGCAACTAAGAGAGTAACGAAACAGATAGCACTATAAACTTACATTACTGTTTCACACACTATTCAAATTTTGCCATATATCATGTTACAGCAAAGAAAAAACTCTTATTTATCCACTTTATTAAGTAAATTTGATTTAATAAGAGTTTTTTTGATATTCTAATTCCTCACACCGGACTAACAGGCAAAGGGTTGTTTATTGTTGTAATGCTCTTGTTTCCGCTAATTTGGAATAAATTAAAATTCGGTCGGTATTTTGGGGATAAGGATGACAAGATAACAAAATCAATTTCGTTTCGTCCTTTTCTTTTGTAAATTTTGTCCAATCTGTACTCTCAATCACTTCTTGTCCCGTCACATGATAAATCAGTTCTTTTTCTTTGGTGGTTACCTTGATTTCATCGCCTTTTTCTAATTGATCAATATGCAAAAATGTCTGTGCTCCATTGTATCCGCCACGATGTCCGGCAATTACACTTACTGTGTTTTTCTCTCCGGTTGGATCACTTGTTCCTTCTACTACTCCAACTCCATCTCTCAATTCTTGAGAACCTGTTCCTTCAAATATCGGCAAAATAATATCTAATTTTGCAATTTCAATATATCCAATTGCATTTTCATACTTTTTCAGTTGTTGTTCCTGTTGTGACTCAGTCTCATCAACTTGATGACTCTCCAAAGATACTTCCGACATTTTCACAAATTGTTCTTTGCTCTGCTCAATTGCATGTTTTCGTTCGTGAACTCTCGTAAAAGTATAACCTATATATCCCAATGATCCTATGACTAACAAAATACCTAACCACATACAGATGGCATCAATCGTACCCATGGATTTTTTCATGAACGTTCTTCCTTTTTCTTCTTATTTCAAAAATATCGCTGCACCGATTGTTCCGGGACCTGTGTGTACACTTAACAAAGCACTCAAAGAATGAATTTCTATTGCTACATTCGGATATTCCTGTTCAAATAATTCTTGTAAATACTTCGCGTCTTCCATGCGCTCTCCATGAACAACATAAATTTTATCTACTGTTTGTGTCCCGATTTCGTCTTTGAATGTTTCCAAGACTTTTTTGATAGAACGTTTTCGTCCTCTCACTTTTCCAACAGACAATAATGTTCCGTCTTCTTGATTCACTCCGATAATCGGTTTGATATCAAGCATTTCTGCAATTGTCCCCTCAATTTTTGAAATTCTTCCTCCCAAAATAAGGTACTTCAAACTCTCTACTGCAAAATAGACACATGTTTTTTCCAAAAGTTTTTTTCCAAGAGAAACAATTTCACCAAAATCATCTGTTTCTCTTGATCTCTTTGCCATTTCCAAGGCAGGATGTCCTATAATCATAGAAACACCTTTGGTCGGCAATATCTCTATCTTGAAATTATCATCTTCAAATAATTTGGCAAACTCTATCGCACTTGCATAGGTTCCGCTGATTCCTTCTGATAAAAATACCCCCACTACATGAGTATATCCGGCTTCTTTTATCTCTTTGAACGTCTTAACAAAATTTTCTCCCAAAGGGGAAGCAGTCTTTGGACGAAATTCATCCAAATCATTGATAATTTGAGTGGCTGTAATATCTACTCCATCTCGAAATTCTCTCCCATCATTATAGGTAATATGCATCGGGACAACAAATATATTTTCATTCTTCTGCAAATCTTCTTGATAGATATCTGTTGTAGAATCTGTTATAATTGCTATCTTATTCACTACTCTGCATCCTCTCGCTCAGATTGTTTCTATATCAATACGAAACCTACAATCTGTATTTTTCTCAACATTACATTTTTCTTTATGATTCCTGAAAAAATGTTACATTCCTATTTTCTAAACAAAAATACCGGTTAAGGGTACCTTTGTCTGATTTTTTATCATAACATGATTTTGTAATTTATTCAATCTAAACGACTAACCGTTCCATATCGTAACCAAACCACATAGATTTCATCCACCGGACGACCGTAGTTTTTTTCTAACGCTTCTGCATAAAGCTCCAACTGTTCACGATGTTTCTCTGCATTACGATATTGATCCGTCTTAAAATCAAACAGAATCAGTTTCTCTTTCTCTAAGAAATAACAGTCTATGATTCCTTCTAAAATGTATCCGTCTTTTTTCAACATAAACGGTTTCTCCCGATATACCTTGTCTGCAGATACTACTCTTTTTCCAAAGTCACTCTCAAAGAATCTCATTAGAAAGGAACTGTCTATCTGTGCTCTATCTTCTGCATACAACAACTCTTTGACCACCAATTCATCCAATTTCTTTTCTAATTCCTCTTTCGTATACAATTGGATTGGCAATGCTTGCAGTACAAAGTGATACAACGTTCCCATTCGTGCTGCATTTAAAGGTTTCTCTTTTTGCAAAAATTGAGGAAGTCGATATTGTTGATGGTCTTCAAAAAAATTCATCACTTCTTCTACCGTATCTTGATTGGTAGAAACGGACACTTCCTCATCAACATTCTCTAATTTGTCAAAAGGCTCCTCTAAGACTTTTGTCATGACAGAACTTTCTTCCTTTACTTCTTTCTTTTCTTTAATATACTGTGTTACACCTTTTTTATATGATCGTTGTACTTCCTCCTGATGTGGATATTCATACAAGAATCTTTGCTCCAACTTCTGTTTCCACTCAATATCTTCTGTGCAGTTCTCTTCTAATTTTTCTGCCAAAGTCTGATAGGATAACTGTTCTATCTCACGCAAATTCTCTACTGTATAATAGGTGACTTGAAATTTGGAACTTCCATGAATTCCCTGCTCTTCATTCCAAATATTCTCAGTAGTTTCTCTCAATGCTCTACCGTTAAAATGTCTGACCAAAATGGAAGTGAGCCAATGCAAATAACTTCTTCCACCGTTCAGTTGCGATGTCAAATTGGAACTTCGCACTTTTTCCAAAAACTTCGGAATACTTGCAACTTCTCCTACCAAAATCAGTCGATCGATTGCTCTGGTCAGTGCTACGTACAAAATCCGAACTTCTTCCGAAAGCTGCTCCTGTTTCTTCTTCATCTGAATCACTTTTTTGCCTAAACTGTCGCAATAAGTTCCTCTGTCTAAGTTTACTTCTCTGGCTCCGATTCCCAACTCATTGTGCAATAGAATAGAATCACGACTTTCCGGAAGATAGAACTGGCGTTGCAAATCAGCTAAAAACACAACCGGAAATTCCAAACCTTTACTCTTGTGAATACTCATGATTCTGACAACATTTTCACTTTCAGAGAGTGCAGAAACTTCTAAACTGTCTCCTTTTTCTCTCAAAATACGGTCGATATAACATAAGAAACCAAACAATCCCTCTCCTTCATGGGACTGATACTCCTCTGCTTTTTTGATGAATCCTGCGATGTTTTCTGTCCGCTCTTCTCCTTTTTCCAACAAGGCATTGTAATTCAAATATCCTGTTTCGATTACCAAATCCCATAAAAACTCGGACAACGGTTGAAACCGTTCTCGTTTTCTCCAATGTTGTACCTTATCAAAGAAATCTTTTACCTTTTGTTGTAGTATCGGTTTTAATACAATAGAATCCGTATTTTCAGACGAAATGGGAGATTCTTCCAAAACACCATCCTCAGAATCCTTTACATATTCTTGTATGGCATCATAAAAACTTCCCTCTCTCCTGTGACTTCGAATCTCCGCCAACTCATCTTCTCGAAATCCTCCAAAGAAGGATACCATTGCACCAAGCAAAGCTTCATCCTGCATCTCGTTGTCAATCACTCTTAAATATTCCAACAAACGATAGATTTCCATCACTTCAAACCCAACGGAAGAATAGTCTACATAACATGGAATCCCTTTCTCTTTCAAAATCTGTTCCAATTCTTTTGCACTATTCTTCGGGGAACGCATCAAGACAACCATATCTCGATACTGCAAGTCTTTTTGCTCGCCTTTTGCATTTTGCCATAATCTTCCTTGCAATTCTTGTATTTTTTGTGCAATGACTTGATAAGAAATCGCAGACACTTCTTCACTTTTTTCGCACAAACATAGTTCTACGGAGTCGCTTTGCTCAGGATATTCCAAACCGTGCACCAATGCTTGACATTCCTGCGTATAATCAATCTCTCCAAGTTGCTCTGTCATCAACGAAAAGAAGATATCATTACAAAAATCTAAAATTTCCTTTCGACTTCTAAAGTTCTTCGACAAATCAATCGTTACGGAAAGACCGTTTTGACTATTTTTATAGTTGTCATATCGTTCATGAAATAACTTTGGTTCTGCAAGACGAAATCCATAGATAGACTGTTTCATATCTCCCACAAAGAACAAATTGTTTTTTCTGCAAATCGCATGAATAATAGTTTCTTGTACTAAATTGCTATCTTGATACTCATCAAAGAAAATATACTCATACTTATGTTGTAATACTTGTCGGATGGAATCATCTTCCAATAATTTGAGCACCAAATGTTCCAAATCGGAAAAATCAAGTATCTCCTGTTCTTTTTTCTTTTCTTGATAGCGAAGAGAAAACCGTTCTACAAAACGATATAATTCCATCATAAGTGGTGCCATGTTTTTCATCTGCTGATAATATCGTTCTTGGTTTCCTGTTCCTACTGTTTTTTTTAAATTGTCTACTGCTTTTTTAATATCTTGGTTTCGAATCTCCTTGACCGTATTTAAAATATCCTCCGGAAACGAGCCGGATTCTTTCTGCGCTTTTGTAACTGTCTTTAGTCTTCCAAATGAAATAGTTTCAAGCGCATTCACGAATGCATCAAGTCCCTCTTCTAAAGACTTCTTCAATTTCTCAATCTGCAACCTATCATCTTCAAGATTGTCCAAGTAAGGAAGGTCATATCTTACACTCATTCTGAATCCTTCTTCACAGGATGCAAGAATCTTATCCAATTCAAATCTGAGTTGTTCCAAAAAGAAATGCATGACATCCGATTGCAAAAATTCCTCTTTGGAACAATCCAATTGCTCCGATTTTTGTTTCAACCATTTCAATGGATAAGGTTGACCTTGAATAAATTGATAAATACGATTTACCAACTCTACAAACGCCTTGTCCGATTTGTTCCCTCCATAGGCATCTACCAATTGAAAGAATATTTCATCTCCTCTTTCATAGCTTTCTTCCAACACTTCCTCTAATGACTTTGCCTTCAAAACAGAACCATTGGCCTCTGTTGCCATAGTAAACGAAGGGGAAATGTCTGCCGCATGAAAAAATTGACGCAACACATCAATACAAAAAGAATGTAAGGTACTGATGGAAGCCTCTGAAATCTTAATCATCTGTTCCTGTAAAAAAGCAGTATTATGTCCTTCTTGACCTAATCGTTTGGCAAATGCTTTTGAAATTCTTTCACGCATTTCGCCTGCTGCCGCATTGGTAAAGGTAACAATCAACATCCGATTGATGTCTACCCGTTCTTCTTCTACAATTGTAAGGATTCGTTCCACCAAAACTGCCGTCTTTCCTGAGCCTGCCGCTGCAGAAACTAAGATATTCTTATTTTTTTCATAAATAACAGCCTGTTGCTCCTTGGTGTAAGATACTTCTCGTTCCTGTTTTTTCTCACTCATGGCTCTCCTCCTTTTCTTCAGATGGATGGATTTGTTCCTCTATTTCTGCCTTAATCTGTTCGTAACTGTACTCTTTGACCATACGATAGGTACAATCTTTTTTTCTCTCATCAAACCCGCAAATCGACTGATACCTACAAAAATCACACGCTTTTCGATTTCCCTTTTCCATTGTCGGGCTCGCTTGTATTTTCCCTTCCAAAATCTCTGTTGCCATGTTTTTTGCAAGCTGATAACTATGTGACAAAATCTGTTCAAATTCCTCTTGTGTCAATAAATTATCTTTTTCAAATGTGTTTTTGCGACCAACTCCACGAAATACAGATGATTTTTCTTCGATTTGTTGATCCATTGCCTTCAAAATTTCCTCTTCCTTCAAGGCAATTCCTTCCATCAACCAACTGTCTGTTTGCAATTTTTCAATATTTTCCGCGTTTTCTTCCTCTGTCGAAAGTAAAGAATAAACTGCCGGAAAATAAAACGCTCCCGCAGGATATACCTTATCCTTTCCAATTGCCCGACTATACAGTAACGCATAGAGATAGAACAGCAACTGTAAATCATATCCTTGCCACGCATCGGAGAGATGAAATGTTTTCTTTCCTGTCTTGTAGTCAATGACTTTGACATAGTCTTTGTCGTCTTTATGACACACATCGACACGATCAATTCTTCCCCTTAAATAAGCGGTATCTTCTATCAATTCTACTGCCGGATAGTCTTGCCCATATCCGAATCCTACTTCTTGTCCCCATATTTTGAATGTCCCTGAATTGAGATGACGAACTACATATTTAGCAGTTTCTTCTGTCGTTTTTCGAATTTTACGCAATAAATATTGATTTCTTGCATTGTCTTCAAAAGAAACTCCCAACATCTTGTCTGCATACTGTGAAAAAATCACATTGATTTCTTCTTGATTGTGCTTTTCTTCCCATTGTTCAGATACTTCGGGATGTTTCTTTAGAAACTCGGTAAATTCATCAATACATCCATGAACCAAAATACCGATATCCGTTTCTTCCATCTCATACCTTGCTCTCTCTTTAGGAGAAAGTGCACGATGGATAAAATGTTTGTATGGACAACGTGCATACTGTTCCAAGCCGGATGCACTGAAATATACCTTGTTTCCATAGAGAGAAGACACATATTTCTGTGGAATGTATCTTACGCTCGGATTCTCCGAAACAGCAGATTGAAATAACATCTCTTCCTGTTGTTGTTTCAAATAATCCCATCCCCGCAAACAAAATGCTCGTTCTTCCTGTTCCAAAGAATCGGATTCTTCCAAAACCGATCTTGTCATTTGTGCCAACTGTTGCAAAAAAGCCTGTTTGGAATACAACATCGAATCATCATACCTCTTTGGCACTATCACATTCATTTTCGGAAACTGTCTACGAATCTTATCTATATAAAAAGATGGGTACAATACCTTCTTGTCGTAGGACATTTCGGAATACGACAAATAAATTGCCGTTTTGGTCTGTGTGATATGATTGTACCAACTCAACCGTTCCTCTGCCTGAAGCTTTTCCCGAACAGAAGAAAGATGGAATCCATACTGCAACAGTTTTGTTCTCTCATCTTCCTCCAAAACGGAACCCTCTTTTTGAACTTTCGGAAACATTCCGTCATGCAATCCAACCACAAAAAGATGCTCTGTCGGTGTTGTTCGACTTCTATCCAACGTTCCGACAATGACCTGATCCTGTGACGGAGGCAAGATTCCGACCTTATGCCCTTGAATTCCTGCATACAAAATATCCCTGAATTCTGTCGCCTTTACCATACGACTACCCAATAATTCGACCATCTGTTCCAAAATAGAAACAAAAAGATTCCACACTTGTCGATTTTCGTCGGCAAACTCTTCCAATCCCGACTCTTTCAATTCTTCTACGTATTCCTCAATTTTTTGGGGGAAATTTTTTTCAATCAAAAAAGATACACTCTGTTTTGCAAACTCCTCCACTGTCCCTTTCTTTTTGATAGAACGGTAAAACGGCAACAACATATCCTCAAATCGTTGTCGAATGTCCAATATCTGATGGCGTTCCTCCTCAGATTCCTCTCCTTTCAGAAAATATTTTTCCTGAAAATACATTTCTCCTCGAATCTTATGTGCCAGAACAAAATTTTCCAATCTTTCGATTTCATTTTGAGAAAAGGAAGTGAACCCTGCCTTCAAAAATGAAAAAACATCTTCATATCGAAATCCGTTGGATACCATATCCCATAAGGAAAAAATTGCGTGCATTGCCGGACTGTGAATCAAATCTTTTTTTTCATCCACAAATACCGGAATACGATACATCGGAAAAATTTGCCGAATAAATCGACCATACTCTCGAATATCGGTCACCAACAGTCCGATTTCACGGTATCGATATCCCTTTTCCTGCACCAATTCACATATTTTATTACAAATCCAATGAACTTCTTCTTCCGTTGTTTTTGCCACTGTAAGAGAAACGGAAGAAGTATCCTGTGGATACACTACACTTTTATAATCGAATAAGTTTTTACCTAACAGTTGAAATTCCTCTAAAACTGGTGTTGTATCCTCAAATTCTACCTTAACAGGGATGTTTGATTTTTGCGCAAATTCCCTTAACTTTTTCATCGTCTCCTGTGTTGTTTGAAACAAGTTGATTGTATCAGAAGTTTCATTTTCTTCCATCGGCAAAGCGATATACACATTGTGTGCAAACATAATCAACTGCTCCACAATTCTATGTTCGATTGCCGTAAAACTGTGGAATCCGAAAAAATAAAAATCCAAGTCAGAAATCCAATCACAAGATGCAATTTGATTCACAAGCATATTCATCTTATCTTCACTGTCTGCATAATGTCCTGTCAAACGCAATTCCATCTGTTCTTGCAGAAAAGAAACTTCTTTTAATTTTTGAGAAAATAATTTATCTTCAGAATGATTCGCCAGTTCTTTCAGCGCTTCGCTTTGAATATCATTTCTCTTCAATTCTGTCAGCAATGTTTCCATCTTTGTCAAAAATCCTTGTCGTTGTGCCACCGGACGATATAGCTCAAATTCTTCCGGAAAATCCTCAAATACAGTTCGAAGTACCATGGCTTTTCCGATATTATCAATATAAGGTCGATTCGCACCGAAAGTGGACTCCAATACTTCTTTGGAAAGTTTTTGAAAACTTACCACTCTCAAATCCATCAAACTTTCCCTCTTCAGCTCATCCAAAATCCAAACATCCATTTGCATGGTTGACTGCTCCGGAACAACAATATAAGCAGAATGCTCCGATTCCTGTTTTTGGTAGTTTTCCAAAATGCGTTCCTTATTTCTCTGTATAGAAGCGGAACTCAAAATATGTAACATAATCTCCTCCTGAACACGCCTTTTTTGTATACTCTCTATCTGTTTTGATTTCTTATATCAACTTCTCTCTCATTATACCATAAACTCTATTCTTAAACCCTCATGTGTTCCTTCTTTCTCACCAAAACATTCGTATCTCAAATATCCTATCCATCTTTCACTTTACTCTCATATCATTATCTATTACTATATCAAATCATTCAAATTGATGTGATTCCAAACTCCATCTGTCTTTTGCAAAATAAGTTCGACTATATTTTTTTCACATTCTATCATAAAACAAATTGTATTTTACTTATTCCATCAAAAATAATGTTTCATTTCCGGCATTCTATGGTATGGATAATAGTAAATCAAATTTGAAAGGAATTATGCTATTCTTTCAAGAGAGTCTAATATTTGTTATCAGAATCTGATTTTAATCATGTAGTTATTAAAACCATAGTTTTTGGACAGAAAAGAGAAACATGGATTTTATACAATACCATTTTTGTGATATAATATTTTGTATGACTCGGTTACATTCTGTGTATTCAAGTATCAACAAGTCCAAGAAAAAGCTATTTTTAAAAAATACTTTTCCTAAATACAGCCTAACATACACCATTTCATTTTTTGAGGAGGAATCGTTTTTGAAAAATACAGTGCTTATGGTGATTGATATTCAAAACGCAGGAATCAACAATCGCCCAGCAAATAAAGAACAGTTTATTGAAAATGTCGTACAGTTAATCGACTGTGCAAGATCAAATGATGTGGAAGTAATTCATGTCAGACAGAACAATCCTCCGGGCGGAATACTGGAAACGGGAATCCCGGGATGGGAAATCTACCACGAGGTTGCTCCGGTAGGCGATGAAATTATCATTGATAAATTTAAGTGCAGTGCCTTTCTAAACACAAACTTATCAGAAGAACTGCAAAAACGTGGAACAGAAAATATCATTATGGCAGGAATGAGAACGGAATTGTGTGTAGACACAACTTGCAGAGTTGCATTTGAATACGGATATAATGTCATTATTCCAAAAGGATGTACTTCTACCTTCGATTCTTCTCTCTCCAAAGGAGAAGATATGGCAAAATACTTCGAAGATTCTGTTTGGAACAGCAGATTTGCAGAAGTTGTCCCACTGGAAAATATCCTCAATCGAATCAGAGCATAATTATTGGATAGGTTGAATAATCACAATTAAGATTCAGCCAATCTGATGTCATTTTATAAATCTATCATATAAGGAGGTTACTATCATGAAG
>NZ_DBHIIC010000016.1:15304-29677 GCF_057248345.1 Filifactor sp.
AAAATACAATGGAATCATCGTTCCTTGTTTCGAAGGACAACAACCCTCTTTGGAAGCATTTTCACAACAAACGGCAACTTATTTGAAAGCAAATGAATTTGAGGGAAAATATGAAAGCAATGCTATGTTTTCAATTCCGGTAGAAGAAAAACTAGTACAATACCTATTTGTGGGACTTGGAAAAAAAGAAGAACTGACCGTTGAAAGGGCAATGTCCGTCATTGGAGGTTCCGTTAAAACTTTATCTAAAAAAGAACTTGCTTCCGTTGCTGTATCATTTGCAGAAATCGAGGAATCCTTCTTGACAGAACATTTTGTGCTTTCTGTTGTAAAAGCTTGCTCTCTTGCTTGCTATCAATTTGACAAATTTATGGAGAAAGAAAGAGAAAAACAAAAAATAGAAACTCTAACTTACATTCTTCCACAATCTCATGCACAAGCAGTGGAAAAAGGAGTTTCTATTTCAGAAGACATCACTCTTGCAAGACTTCTTGTGGATGAGCCTGCAAATTTAATGAAACCAAGACATGTTGCTGAAGCAGCAATCAAAGTATGTGAAAAAGCAGGAATTGAAATTAAAGTATTCGAAAAAGAAGAAATTGAAAAAATGAATATGAACGCATTCTTAAGCGTAGCGAAAGGTTCTGATGAAGAGCCAAGATTGATTGTTATGAAATACAACGGAAATCCGGATTCTGATGAAATCGTAGCTCTTGTTGGAAAAGGTCTAACCTATGACAGTGGTGGATACTCTATCAAACCAACCAACTCCATGATGACCATGAAGGGTGATATGGGTGGTTCTGCAGCAGTAATCGGTGCTATGTCCGCAATTGCGAAAGAATCTCCAAAAATCAACGTTGTCGGTATTATTGCTGCTTGTGAAAATATGATTTCAGGTAAAGCATATCTTCCTGGAGATATTTTGACTTCCATGAGTGGAAAAACCATCGAGATTGTAAATACGGATGCAGAAGGAAGACTTACTCTTGCCGATGCAATCACTTATGCAATTCAAAAGGAAAATGCAACAAAAATAGTTGATATTTGTACCCTAACAGGTGCAGTAGTAGTTGCACTTGGTGAAGATTATGCCGGTGTTATCACAAGAGAAGATTCTCTTTGGGAAGATATCCAAGCTTCTGCAAAAACAGCAACAGAATCTATCTGGAGAATGCCGATTGATAAGAACTTTGAAAAGAAAAATAAATCAACCATCGCAGATATCAAAAACTCCGGTGGAAGATGGGGTGGTTGTTCCAGTGCAGGAGCATTTGTCGGCGCCTTCACAGAAGGAAAACCTTGGATTCATGTCGATATAGCAGGAAGCGCTTATATAGAATCTGAAAAACCTTACTTTACGGCAGGAGCAACCGGTTCAGGCGTGCATTTACTGACTGAACTTGTAAAACACTGGGCAAAATAAATATTGAAATCAGACTTTGAACAAAAAATTTTTTACCGGAGATAGTATCCTATCACTTTCTCCGGTTTTTATTTTTTAGAAAATTTATATTCTTCCTATAATAAAGCTCTTCTATTTGACTTGTATAAAAAGGTATGCTATAATTATCGTTAGTTATTTATAATAAAATATTTTATATAGGAGGGCTTTTTTATGAATAATGATATGAATCTATATGATAACAAAGTGTATATCGAAAATGATGATTACGCTCCTGTCGTAACAATGAAGGACTGGGCTATTACATTTTTATTGCTATGTATCCCAATTGCAAACTTTATTTTGCCATTTGTTTGGGCGTTCGGATCTGATGTAAATCCAAGTAAGAAAAACTATTTTAGAGTACTATTAATCTTTATGGCAATCGGACTATTCGTTTCTATTGTATTCTCAGCTGCCCTAGGAAGTTTAATTGCTTCATCTGTTCAACAACAATACTAATCGAAGAAAACTACGATGTTCATGTTCTTGATTTCATCGTAGTTTTTTTGTTTTTAAAACATAAGTTTTGATAAAAATGGAACTTAACAAGGATGATGTTATAATAAACAGAATAAGTAATAATAAATCTTCATAGAATTTTCATTACTCTGATGAATATCCGGTATATTGGAATAATCCATTAACACTTTTGTTCTATAACCCTGTAATTCCCGTCCAGTTGATTAAAAAATCATAATCTATTTATCCGTCACATTCTTCAAGTAAGTGAAATACATAAACGATGAAGTCTTAATATATAGTCAATCTCACACAATGAAAACACAACTCTAACAAACTACTAACAGGATTTAATAATCTAACAATCCAAATGTTCATATATAACACATCAACAAATCAATTTGAAATTCTGTATTTTGTGGTATGATATAGAAAGAAAGATATTTTCTAAACGCTTTCTCATCAAAATCATCTATTCTAAACTCGAAATAGCAATAGATACAGAAAGGATATTTTTATGAAAAGGATTCAACATGTTACAGATGTTCTACAACCCAAACCAAACGACCATATTTTATTGTATAGTGCCAAATGTCTTGCAAAACGATATGTAGCGGACAACTTATCACAACTTGGTGGACAACTTGCCTATTTTTTTATTTTATCCCTCTTTCCCTTCTTAATAGCCGTCAATGGAATACTGGGTAAGTTTAACTTAAATATCCAAAGTCAATTAGGGCACTTGTCTCATTTTTTTCCGGACAATATTATCTATGTCTTGCAGCAGTATCTTTCACACTTATCTCACAGTAATCCCAATAGAATGTTTCTTATCAGTATGATGGTAATGATTTGGATGGCAACTTCCGCTGTGCGTTCCTTACTTTTCTCTTTAAATCATGCATTTCGAAGCGAAAAACCTCTATCCCTCGAGAAACAGCTTGCCAGTTTTCCCTTGGTTGTATTGATGATTCTATTTATTTTTCTCTCTCTCATCTTTTCTTCTATCGGTAAAAATGCATGTGAAGCAGTATTGCGTTTTTTTAAGTTAAGTCAAGATTGGACTGTTATTTGGCAAATTATTCGTTGGATTATTCCGTTCTTCGGTGTTGTAACCATTGTATTCTTACTTTACAATATTATCCCTGATCGAAACTTTCCGAGAAAATACACTATCATCGGTGCATTGTTTTCCGTAACTTTATGGATTGTTACATCTATGATTCTTTCTTTTTATATCTCTAATTTTGGTCGATACTCTATTATATATGGTTCTCTCGGTGCCATCATCATTATGCTGCTGTTCTTGTATTGGAGTGGAATCATCATTGTATTAGGTGGAGAATTATCACATATTTTAGCAATGCGTTCTCAAAAAAGATTTGAGTACGATGTAGATAAAAAATTCCTAGAATAGCATTTAACATAGCACCATGAAAAAGATTTGTATGTTTTGGAAATACTATAACAAAAAAAACTGCTATATCCTTTTCTTTTTAAGTACATATAGCAGTTTTTACACATTCTTTTTCTTCAACAAAAAAACAGGTTTTCGGAACTTCTTCCGAAACCTGTTTTTAATTTTATAAGTAACAACAACGACTAAAACCTATTACTCATTTTCGGTATCCATCAATACTACCTCTAACCTGTGTGTGATGCTATGATACTTCGTTTATCAATCATCCATTCAAGTTTAGGTGTATATGATTCCATCAGTATTATAATTTACATATTCTAGACTAAGTGTCTTTTCTATCTTTTTAAGAAAATCATTAGAATATCATATGTGCAACCGGACAGACAATTAACAAACTGATAATTGTTCTTTCCAAGAAAATTACAAACAAATCTAAGAAGTTTACAGGAAGTTTAGAACCTAGAATCAATCCACCAACTTCAGATAAATAAATCAACTGTGTTACTGAAATAACTGCAATGATGAATTTTGTCATCGGAGATGTGATATTTGCTGCTGCAATTACAGATGGTGTAAACATATCGGTAAATCCGACAATCATTGTTTTAGATGCTTCTGCAGCTTCAGGAACTTGTAAGAGATTTAGCAATGGTAAGAATGGTTTTCCTAAGATGGAAAATACTTCTGTATGATTTGCTAGCAACAACGCAATAGGTCCAATTGCAATTACAACAGGAAGTACACCAAACCACATGCCTGCAGCATTTTTGATTCCATTACGGAAGAATTCGCCAACACCGTTATGTTCAGCAACTCTCTTTAATGCCAGGTGCATACCATATTCAAAAGAAGAGTTAAATTCGGAAGGAATATTCTCAGGAATTGCTCTTCCTTCCACTAAATAGGTGTCTTTTTTCATAGAAAGAGGTGGTATTCTTGGGCAGATAATTGCACAAACCACTCCTATTAAACAGATAAGTAAATAATATACTCCGAAGTATTCCATCAAGTTAACTTGAGCAAGAACTACGATACTGAATGTAATTGAAACTGCAGAGAATGTTGTGGCAATAATGGACGCCTCTCTTGCAGAATAATATCCTCCTTCATATTGGTTACAGGTCAACATAACTCCAAGTGTACCGTCCCCAATCCAAGAAGTAAAGCAGTCTACTGCAGCACGTCCCGGAATTTTGAACAAAGGACGCATAACCTTGGTCAATAATGCTCCTACAAACTCCAATAATCCAAAATCCAATAACAATGGTAATAATAATCCTGCAATCGCAAAGATGATAACAAGCACCGTCAAAAGGTCTGACAGAATGAATGATCCTCCGTCAGCTTCTGTAATCATATGAATGAAACCTGTTTCTCCTTCTCCTGCTTGAACTCCCAAATAGATTAGCCAAATAAATACACATCCGACTACTCTAACTGCAACCCATACCGGAGTAGCTTCAAAGATTTCTTTTAACAATTCATTTTCTGCAATAAATTTCGGTTTTGCAAGCGACAATACTGACATAATTGCAGAGATAGTAACGATAACAACACATAGAATCGGAAGAATGCCTCCAATAAGACCACTAATGAAATCAGCTAAAATCTTTACAAAAATAGTCCATTCTCCCTGATATTTAATTGGTATCATAAATAATATAATTCCGATAATGGAAGGGACAAGAAACATTGCCTTCGACTGTTTACTATTGTTTGACATAAAAACCTCCTTACAATATCAATAATATAAAAAAAATACCATAAGAGGAGAGGATTTTTTTCCTCCTCTTATGATTTACTATACACGAAAATTCTACATAGTCAATACAAATTTTCCGGTTATTGAAAAATTAGAGGCTTTTAATATTCGGAATATTTAGTGTTTATTTAACCTTTTCATAGAAAGTCCTATTTTCCCTCTCTCACGATCGATTTTAATGACACGAACACTTACAATATCACCGATTCTGACAATATCCATAGGATGCTTTACAAATTTATCACTTAGCTCAGAGATGTGAACCAATCCATCACTCTTGAGTCCGATGTCTACAAATGCTCCAAAATCCAAGACATTACGAACTGTTCCCGTCAATACCATATCTTCTTTCAAATCATCCAATGTCATAATTTCTGACAAAAATTCAACAGGATTTCTTTTGGGGCGAATATCTCGTCCCGGTTTCCTAAGTTCTGACACAATATCTTTTAAGGTTGGGATTCCTACTTCCAACTGTGACGCTAATTGAGGAAAATCAATTTCTTCAAATTCTTTGGAAGTCTCTGCACTGTCGGTATTTAAATCATTAGAATCAATATGCAGACACTGTAATAAACCATACGCCTTATCATAACTCTCAGGATGCACTAATGTATTGTCCAACACTTCTGTTCCTCCCTTAATTCGAAGAAAACCTGCACATTGTTCAAAGGACGCCGGTCCCAGTCGTTTTACTTTCAACAGTTCTTTGCGATTATCAAATGCACCGTTTGTTTCTCTATACTCTATAATATTTTTTGCAATGGAAGGAGTAATTCCTGAAACATATCCCAACAAGGAGGAAGATGCTGTGTTTAAATCGATTCCAACCGTATTTACTGCATTTTCTACAACACCCTTCAACACTTCTAACAGCCTTCCTTGATTAACATCATGTTGGTATTGACCAACTCCGATATGTTCCGGAGAAATTTTAACCAGTTCTGCCAAAGGATCAGCCAATCTCCTTGCGATAGAAACTGCACCTCTCAACGATACGTTCATATCCGGAAATTCCTCTGTTCCCAATTTAGACGCTGAATAAACGGAAGCTCCCGCCTCATTGACAACAATATGGTGTACCTCTCTTTTGCTTTCTTTGATAATTTCTCTTACAATTTCCTCAGATTCTCTTGAAGCTGTTCCGTTTCCAATTGCAATTACGTCAATTTTATGTCGGTCAATCAGATTCAAAATAACTTTTTTGCTTTCCTGAACTTTGTTCTGTGGAGCAGTCGGATAGATGGTTGTCGTATCCAATACCTTACCGGTACAATCTATAACGGCGATTTTACAACCTGTTCGAAAGGCGGGATCCCAGCCTAAAATCGTCACATTCGGTAAGGTTCCTTGCAATAACAAATCTTTTAAGTTCTGACCAAATATGTCAATTGCTCTTTCTTCTGCCGTTTCTGTCATAGTAGAACGAAGTTCTCTCTCCAAGGATGGAAGAATCAATCTTTTTAATGCATCGTCTACAATTTTTTTCAAATAATCTTCATTGTGCTCAGTATGCACAATCTCTTCCATCAAAACAGACTTTATATGCTCTTCTTCATGGACATACTTTACTTTTAAGATGTCTTCTTTTTCTCCACGATTGATTGCCAAAATACGATGCGGAGGAATATCTTTTGCTTTTTCACTATACTCAAAGTACATGGAATAGGTTAAATATCCGTCTTTTTCTTCTGCATCCTTCTTTTGAGAAGTCTCAATCCTTGAAGTAGAAAACACAATGTTTCTGATTTTCTTTTTTCGTTCAAAATCTTCCGACAGTTGTTGTGCAATGATGTCCATCGCACCTTGTAACGCCTCTTCTTCTGTCAAAATTTCATTTTCTTCATTTACAAAACTCTTGGCTTGCAAAATAAGATTATCCTCACCCAATCTTATCATCTCAGAAAGTGGCTCCAACCCTTTTTCAATCGCAACGGATGCTCTGGTCTTTCTTTTTTTCTTATAAGGTTCATAGATATCCTCTACTTCCACCAAAGTTTTGGCCTCTTGTAATGCCGAAATAAGTTCCGCTGTCAACTTATTCTGTTCTTCGATAGCAGACTTTACCTGTTCTTTTCTATCTTCCAAATTTCTAAGATACTTCAATCGATCATAAAAATCACGCAATACTTCATCTGACATTTCACCGGTTGCCTCTTTTCGGTATCGTGCTATAAAAGGAATGGTATTACCTTCATCAATCAGATGAATAGCTCCTTCTACCTGTTTCTTCTTTAATCCAAACTCTTTTGCCAACTGTTCATAAAGATTCACAGTATCCTCCTTCACAGTAATCTTATACACAACTTATCCAACTGTTCTCATTCCTTACAAAAATAGGATAACCTTTCACACAACAGAATCTTTCGTGTTTTGTTTCGGTCATCCTAGTCTTGCGATTTTTTGGGTAAAATCAGCTTTTTTATAAAGTTCTGAAATACTCCGGTCTGAAATTGCATTCATCCATTGCTTTTTGTAACAATTGAATCATTTTTTCTCTATCTTGGTTCAATGTTCCATATAGATTAACATAGTTTGACACGTGATTACTTCTCAAAACTGTTCCCGGTGAATCAATGTTTTGTAACATCAACATAGATTCCATCATAATCTCTTCCGGTGTTAAAATGTGGAATTTGCCTTCTTCAAAGTCTTTTTTTAGCGGAGTATCGCCTCTCATAAACAAGGTCAACAACCCAATATATTCCGGATTCATTGCAGAGAATGCCTTTCCTGTTTCTATTGCATGCTCTCTCCAATATTCGATTCCACCCAAACCGGAAATAGCAGTCACAGAAACAGCAATTCCCGCCTCTTTTAACTTCAGACCGCATTCGATCGTTTCTGCAGCTGTCACATTCTTATTGATTTTTTTCAAAATAATGTCACTTCCGGACTCCAATCCGATATATCCGATTCCCAATCCTTTTTGATGTAACAATTTCAGTTCCTCTACGGTTTTGCTCTTAATGCTGTATGGTGAAGCATAAACAGCTACTCTTTCACATTCCGGAAAATTTTCTTGAATATGCTCCAAAATTTGAACTAATTGTTCCGTTTTCATAATCAGAGCATCTCCATCTGCCAAAAAAATTCTTCTCACATAAGGATAATAACTTCTTGCTTCTCTAAAATCTTGTAAAACATCTTCTACTTTGCGTATCTGAAACACTTTGTCTTTATACATATCGCAAAAGGTACATTTGTTATGGGAACATCCAATTGTCGCTTGCACAATCAAACTTCTTCCCTCACTTGGTGGTCTATATACTACTCCTGAATATCTCATCTATCTTCCCCCTCTTTTTCTATTACTCTAATGTATACCCCACTCCACATGAAATTTACATCATTCTTTATATTTTTATTCCTACTATGACTTTTCTTACTTTTTGTTTACAATAACGATACAACATCTTATTTCAATTCTGCCACATCACCATTCTAAACTCCGGCTTATCGCTTAATCAATTCATCTATTCCACATTCCAAATAAATAATGGAATCGATTGGACAGGTATTACAACTTCATGAAGTCCCATTCTCGTACGAATATAATTGTTAGAACCATAGACAAAATAGTCAAAAAATCGGTGAAGACTTTCACCGATTTTGAATCCTATCATTCTACTGTTCTTTAATTATCAATTCCCCACTCTTATTCACATAGAAATCATTGTGATTGATTAATAGAGTATACTCATTTTTATTTTGAACATGAAACTTTAGTTTAGCAGGTAAAATAGTTGTTTGTACAACTTCCTTTTCTCTTGTCTTCTGGTTGATACGTGTCGTTTCCTGTAAAGTCGGAGGCGAGAAAAATCTTGAGCTGCTCTCTGCCATATACATATCTAAAGTAACTGATTCCGGATTGTATAACATATCCAACTCTAACATTCCGGTTCCCTCTTCATATTTGAAATTTTCTATTACGACTTCCTGTCCTAAAATTTGATGTACTTGAGGATAAGTGCCTTGTTTTGACAATACTAGCTTATCCACACGACTATCGTTCAAAACAATATTATCAAATTGGAACGTATATATTTTTTGTTGATCTACATCAAAGTAATTGGACGGATTAAAATAGAAATGCATTTTTCCTTCAGGAGAATTTTGAAAAGCAAAACTTCTCTCCAATGCATAAACTTTTCCATCTGCAGCAATTAGCTTGCCACCCTCAAAAGTTTTTACAGAATATCCCTTTTCCAATGCGTTTCTTGTTGTCAATATCATCTGACTTGGTCCAACTATCAATTCATCTACAATAATCGAACCATATTCAGTAGGAATTTCCTGATTGATTGGATAGTGAATAGACGGTTTCAAGTCTTCTTCCGAGACATCAAGCATAACTTCCTTAAAAGGATGATGTGGGTATTGTGAGATACCTTCATAATCTACAAGGGTATCCAAATCACTATCATAGAAAGAAGAGGTAATGAGTAATTTTTGATTTTTTCGAATCAAAAATTTCAAATCATCAGATGTCAAAATTCCATCCAATTTATACACTACAACATTTTCCTCCTTAGTTGGAACTGCTTCATAAGAAACGGAAACTTCTTTACGTTTGTTAAAATCTAAAGAATCTACTAAAAATACTTTAAAATAAGCTCCCTTCATACGCATAGGAGGTTTCGTTTCCTGTAAAACAGACGATGTTCCTGTCGAATTTCCTTGATTTTGAGAGGTAATCTCTGCTTGTTTTTGAGATGTAGCATCAATTTGTTGTTGTTCGTCACTATTAGTGCTTGTAGAAGAATCCTTCTTTTCCTCCGGAACTGTCACTTTCGCTTCAACGTGAAGTCTTCCCTCTTCCACCGTCATATTATACAACTCCAAAGAGTAAGCACCTTGCTCTACTTTAACATCTTCTAATTTTGGATATTGGTGAGATAAAGCTTCCTCAATTCCGTCACGTTGTTCTTGTATTCCAAGAGAAAGTAAATTTTCCTTAACCAATTTCTCTTCCTGTTGCCAAGGTTTCAAAATAATAATTCCACTTACCACCACAACACATAGTGCTGCGATAATAATATTCCAAACCATTTTTTTTATTCGGTTGTCCATTTTTTACCACTTCTCCCTTTTCTTCTTTTCCTCCGTTATTATATCATTATTTCCGTTTTTTTCAAGACTTACAACTGATACAAATACAATACTTTTCTCTAGAAAAATGTCGCTTTATTTAAAAATACTTCTTCTTTTTTTATGTAAAATTTGTAAAACTTTTGTATTCATCCCTTCCAAACAATATATTGTAACTATTCATTTTATGCGATAAATATATTTTTAACAAATCCTATTTTTGTGGATTTGTAACTTAATTGTAATGTAATCCTAGTGTTTTATTGTTTTTATGTTATAATAAGACATGGTAAAGAATAGAAAAATATTGAAGTATGAACTAACATCGTATGGAGGATATTCTTATGAATTTTGATTATAAAAAAACGATAGTATCAATCTATCGTAATCCGGCACTATTGTTCACTATCGCCGTATCAATAGTATTATCAGGATTTTTGATAATTTATCAACCGGGCTTTGGATATCAAATTACAGCAAATGGAAATCCGGTTGGATTTGTAAAACATAAAAATGATATCAAACAGTTGTCAGCACAAGTGGATTCTATCTTAAGAGAGGAATGGGGCGACAACATTCAATATGACTTGGAGTTATCTCACAAAAAGGGAAGACTCGCCGGAGTGGAGCTTACCTCTGATGAACAATTACAACATAATGTAATTGACTCCATCGACGTATACAAATCTGCTTATCTTATTAAATCAAATACTGCTTTTGTAATGGCGGTTGATTCCAAAGAAACGGCAGAAAAAGTTCTCGAAAAAGTAAAAGAGCCTTATCTAAATAACAAGAAGAACGCAACAGTGGAGTTTGTTCAAGATGTAAAAATTATCGGAGAAGAATTGGTTCCGGTAGATAAGGTATATAATGAGCAAATCGCACTAAACTCCTTAAATCAGCCTAACTATCTTGCTTCAGCAACTCGTTCCAACTTAGTAAGAGGAAGTCTGAAACACAACAAAAAAACTTCTACAAAACCATTAGTAGATGTTCAAGTTACTTATGAAGAAACAGGAGTTATAGAAATTGAACCTTCCGTAGAAAAAAGAAAAAATTCTTCCATGACAGAAGGTCGCTCTAAAGTAGTATCAGAAGGTACTCCGGGAAAAAAAGAAGTACAACGAAAAGTAAAAATGATAAATGGTGAAATTGTTTCACAAGATGTTATCTTCCAAAAAGTAATTGTACCGGCAAAACCGAAAATTATTGAATATGGAACAAAACCTAAGGTTTCCGGTATTGTATCAACTGCCTATAACTATTTAGGTACACCTTATGTATGGGGTGGAACAAGTCCACGAGGATTTGACTGTAGTGGTTTTACATCCTATGTATTTAGAAAAAAAGGTATCTATCTACCAAGAACTTCTTATGAACAAGCTCATGTTGGAGAAAGAGTATCACGTTCCAATCTAAAACCTGGTGATTTGGTTTGTTTCCCTGGACACGTAGGAATCTACGTTGGAAATGATCAGTTTATTCATGCGCCACATCCGGGTTCTAGCGTTAAAATTGATACTTTAAGTTCACGAAGAAACTTTACTTGTGGAAGACGTGTTGGTTACTAAGCAAATGATACTTCCTATATAAAATTAGTCTAAATAAGTTTAAAATCAAAAAGCAGGTATTCTACTTAGAAAGAATAACTGCTTTTTATTTTCGATATCTTCTGCAATTGTGACATAATTGTAATATAGTAATAACAATCTCTATGATATAATAAATCTTGTTGATAGTTTTGAGCTCATTAGAAAACACAGACAGTTCGTAATTTATCATATAAATGATCTCCACTATCAACAATCAACATATTTAGTTTCACAGTTTAATAACAAGATTATTTAAACTTATTTTTTGTATTTAGGAGGACTTACTTATTATGAAACGAAAATTTTTACTATTGTTCACCGTATTTTTTATTATGATTCCGCAACTATCTTTTGCCAATGTGAATTATACAGGTGTTCCAATCCTGATGTATCACCACTTTACAACGGGTAATGATGTCAACTCTGCTACTGTATCTCAAGCAAATTTTGAGAGACAAATGAACTACTTATATGAAAATGGGTACACTACAATTCACCTTAGTCAATTAGAAGATTTCATCGATGCTAAAATTCAACTTCCGGCAAAAACAGTTGTTATCACAATGGATGACGGATATCGTAGTAACTATGAAATTGCATACCCTATTCTAAAAAAATACCATATGAGAGCAACACAGTTTCCAATCGTAGAAAACATAGGAACGCTATCTGAAACCACCAACTCTGCTCGTTTACCGCATTGTAGTGAGTCTGAAATGAAAGCAATGAGAGATGTATTCGACTTTCAATCACATACTTATAACACACATCATTTGACAGCTAATAAAAAATCCGCTCTTATCACAAAAAATTATAACGAAGTCTATGCAGATTTATCAAAAGCGTCTACTAGACTAGCAATGTTGGATTACCCACCATACGCATTCTCTTATCCTTATGGAGCATACAATGATACTGTAAAACAAGCCCTTAAAAATATCGGTGTCAGAATGGCAGTTACCGTTCGTCCCGGTAGAGTTACAAGACAATCAAATAAACTGGAACTCCCAAGATACAATATTTCCGGTACAATTAACTTTGAAGACTTCAAAAAAATTGTTTCAGAGGATCCTGATGATATTATTCAAGAATACATCACAAAAACTGGAACTCCTGTCGATAACAGTAACATCGTCAATATCACGACAGAAAAAAATCCTGAAACATATAATGTAAAATAATAACAATCTATTCTAATAAAAAACCATTCTCCTATATTCTAAAGAGAATGGTTTTTTTGTGCTACAATATTATACTTGTATCATACAACTCTATTTTTGAAATGATAAATTATTTTATAGCACCCTTTGCACTAAAAAAAATCCTATTTATTCAGATTATAAAACCTATCATAAATTATCATGCCAATATAATTGAATGGTATTGAAAACAAAAAAAGGAATTTATAAAGGTATTTGGATAGTAAGACTTACAAAAAGATTATCAAAGTATCAAAACAATGATTTAACGAGATATTTCAAATTAAATAAGTTATTATCATCAATATCATTGAAAGACTTTTCAATTTTATTCACATTTTACCACTTAAAGGATATACTTGTATCTTTCTCCGGTCGCATAATAAAACAAAATTTTTGCATTGATGCTGAAACACCTTCTACAATCTCCTTATCTTCTACTTAGATAATCAATCTTGTGACATGAAATAAAATCAATTTCTTCATTAACCCCTATGCTCCAAAAATTGATTGAATTATTCTGTGGTAGAATAACCTCCACCATCCCCTCCGTTTTCTCACTTAATTCTAAATCTATCTTATGTATCAAATGAGAATTACTCGTGGCTTTTTCTATATTTTTCAACGGGTACTGTGTTCCATTTATCATAACAATATTATTTTGTGGATATCCATAATCACCTTTTGGAAAAAACACCTCTTCCTTATTGTTCAACTTAATATGATTCCAGCAAGCTACAAACAGTATTATCATTGATATCATAAGTAATGCTATTGAAATCTTCTTATAAAATACTCATACATTTTTCTCTTCTTAAATGGCAGAATAAAATGGTTTATTCTTTCAATATACTACAAAAAATAATAAAAAAAGAACCTTCTCGAAACATTAAAATAACGTCCCAAAAAGGTTTTATTGGCAGGGGCGGCAGGATTTGAACCCACGGCATTCGGTTTTGGAGACCGACGTTCTACCACTGAACTACGCCCCTATGATGGTATTTACAAAAAAGTGAAAAGATACTATTTTTGTAGTATCTTTTATGTACTGGTGGGCTTAGCAAGACTCGAACTTGCGACCTCACGCTTATCAGGCGTGCGCTCTAACCTGCTGAGCTATAAGCCCATAAAATGGTCGAGGTGGAGGGACTCGAACCCCCGGCCCTCTGGTCCCAAACCAGATGCGCTACCAAACTGCGCTACACCTCGAGATTAAAAATACTGGCGGAGAAGGAGGGATTTGAACCCTCGCGTCCTTTAACAGACCTACTCCCTTAGCAGGGGAGCCTCTTCAGCCACTTGAGTACTTCTCCAATCATAACTCTTAAAAGCTGAACGTTGGTGACCCATCAGGGGCTCGAACCCTGGACACCCTGATTAAGAGTCAGGTGCTCTACCAACTG
>NZ_DBHIIC010000017.1:0-27953 GCF_057248345.1 Filifactor sp.
ATGAAACCGATTGCAAAGAGATTGTCAGAGCTTTTGAAGAAAGAGGTACCGTTGGCAGAAGATGAAAATGTAGTTGGAGAACATGCAAAAGAATTGGTTTCCAATATGAACAAGGGAGACGTCATCCTCCTTGAAAATGTTCGTTTTGTCAAAGGAGAGACAAAAAATGATCTTGAATTTGCAAAAGCGTTGGCATCTTTGGCTGATTTATATGTGAATGATGCATTTGGAACAGCTCACAGAGCTCATTCTTCAACTGCGGGAGTAGCACGATTTTTGCCATCTGCAATGGGATTTTTGATTGAAAAAGAAGTATCTGTAATGGGGAAAGCGTTGGCAAATCCGGATAGACCGTTTGTAGCAATTTTAGGTGGTTCAAAAGTTTCTGATAAAATTTCCGTGATTGAAAATCTTTTGGATAAAGTAGATACTTTGGTTATCGGAGGAGCAATGGCATTTACTTTTGCAAAAGCGATTGGAACAAAAGTTGGAATATCGAAAGTGGAAGAAGACAAGGTAGAAGTTGCTGCATCACTTTTAGAAAGAGCGAAGGAAAAAGGGGTGCGTTTGATATTACCTTTGGATTACCATGTGACTACAGAGTTTAGCGATGTGACAGAATCTTTTATTACAGATGATGCTAATATACCTGATGGATATATGGGACTTGATATAGGAGATAAGACCATTCAGGAATTCGAAGCAGTATTAAAAAATGCAAAGACTGTTGTTTGGAACGGACCGATGGGAGTATTTGAAATGGATAAATATGCAGTCGGAACAAAGGCGGTTGCAGAAATACTATCTCATCTTGATGCTGTAACGATTGTAGGTGGAGGAGATTCTGCCGCAGCTGTTGAAAAGTTGGGTTATGCAGATAGTATTACACATATTTCCACAGGTGGCGGAGCATCGTTAGAATTTTTGGAAGGTAAAGTATTACCGGGAATTGATGCTATTAGTGATCGCTAAGGAGAACAATATTATGAGAAAAGTGATTATTGCAGGAAACTGGAAGATGAATAAGACAGTTTCCGAATCGGTAGAATTTATAGAAGAACTAAAAAAAGAAGAGTTGGACAAAGAAGTAGAGTGTGTGGTTTGTGCACCGTTCATTTCGTTGGAAAGATTGAGTGTTGCTTCTAAGAACACTGCAATTAAATTAGGCGCTCAAAATGTGTCACAGTATGATAACGGTGCTTATACCGGTGAAATCTCAACATCTATGTTGAAAGACTTGAAAATGGATTATGTCATCGTTGGACACTCTGAAAGAAGACAGTATTTTTTAGAGACGAATGAAGTTATCAATCAAAAGGTACAAAAGGTATTATCTTCTAAGATGACTCCGATTTTATGTGTCGGAGAAACATTGGAAGAGAGAGAATCCGGAAAGATGAATAATGTGATTGCAACACAGATAACAGAAGGATTGGCTCATCTTTCTTTCGAACAAGTAAAAGATGTTGTTATTGCTTACGAGCCAATATGGGCTATCGGAACCGGAAAAACCGCTACAAGCGAGCAAGCAAATGAAATGGCAATGTTTATTCGAAATCAGTTGAGAGAATTGTTCCAAGATGTTGCAGAGGATATTTCTATTTTATATGGAGGTTCTGTCAAACCGGATAATATCAAAGAGATTATGGCACAATCAGATATTGATGGTGCTTTGGTAGGCGGAGCTGCATTAAAGGTAGATTCTTTTGCAGAGTTGGTAAACTATCATAAGTAAAACATAATGAGATATTAAGTATTTCGTATAGACTTAGTTTCTATATTACTATTATTAGGGAGGAAAATAACGATGTTTATAACAGAAGTATATGCAAGAGAAATTTTAGATTCCAGAGGAAATCCAACTGTAGAAGTAGAGGTTTGTTTGGAAAGTGGAGTAATCGGAAGAGCAGCAGTACCTTCAGGTGCTTCCACAGGAGTATATGAGGCAGTAGAACTTCGTGATGGAGATAAGAGTCGTTATCTTGGAAAAGGTGTTTTGAAAGCTGTTGAAAATGTCAATGAAGTCATTGCTCCTAAGTTGGAAGGATGGAGTGTTTTTGATCAAGTTGGTATTGATGAGTTTATGATTGCATTGGATGGAACAGAAAACAAAGGGACATTAGGTGCCAATGCTATTTTGGGAGTTTCTATGGCTGTTGCAAGAGCTGCTGCTGAAGAACTTGGACTTCCTCTTTACCAATATTTAGGAGGAGTGAATGCAAAAACATTACCGGTACCTATGATGAACATCCTAAATGGTGGACAACACGCTGATAACAATGTAGATATTCAAGAATTTATGGTAATGCCTGTTGGAGCAGATTCTTGGAAAGAGGCTTTGAGAATGGGGGCTGAAATTTTTCACGCTTTGAAATCTGTTCTAAAATCAAAAGGTTTGAATACTGCAGTAGGTGATGAAGGTGGATTTGCACCGAATTTATCTTCTAATGAAGAAGCACTTTCTTCTATTGTTGAAGCGATTGAAAAAGCAGGATATCAACCTGGAATAGAAGTAAAAATTGCAATGGATGCAGCAGCTTCCTCTTTCTACGATGCAGACAAAAAGAAATATGTTCTTGCAGGTGAAGGAAAAGAATTTTCTTCTGAAGAGATGGTTGCATTCTATGAACAATTGGTAGAAAAATATCCAATTATCTCAATTGAAGACGGATTAGATGAAAATGACTGGGATGGATTTAAATTGATGACAGAACATTTAGGTTCTAAAATTCAAATTGTGGGAGATGACCTTTTCGTTACAAATACTAAAAAATTAGCAGAAGGAATCGAAAAGGGAATTGCAAATGCTATATTGATTAAATTAAATCAAATCGGAACTATTACAGAAACTTTAGATGCAATTGAAATGGCGAAGAGAGCTGGATATACTGCAGTCGTTTCTCATCGTTCCGGAGAAACAGAAGATACTACTATTGCCGATTTAGTCGTGGCTACAAATGCAGGACAAATCAAGACAGGAGCACCTTCCAGAACAGATCGCGTTGCAAAATATAATCAATTGATTCGAATTGAAGAGGAATTGGAAGGAATTTCTCAATATTTAGGAATGAACGCATTTTATAATGTGAAACAAAAGTAGAATTCAATTGTTTTGAATGATAGTTCGAGCAAGGACTATGATGGCTAAGTCTTTGCTCGAACTACTATTTATGTATAGACGAAAAATAATAGAAAACAAACCTATTTTATAATTACAATATATGAAAATAGATTGTTTTAGCTTGTATTTCATATATACCTATGTTAAAATATGTAAGTATATTTTATAAGATATGGAGGTGTACGTAGCGTGAAGAATTCATTGATGCTTCTCGAAATAGTTGTAAGTATTACATTAATAGTAACTGTCTTGTTACAGTCGAGTAATAATACAGGGTTAGGCTTTATGAGTGGAGCAACAGAGCAATTATCCGGGAATAAAGTTCGTGGAAAAGAAACAGTGTTAAGAAAAATTACAGTGGCATTGGCAGTAGTATTTATCGTACTTGCAATCGTACTACTGGCACTTCAAAAGTAAAAGGGAGGAATAATAATGGAAAATTTAATTTTGTATCCTATTATAGGATTGATTGCGCTTCTATTTGCAGCATTCCTAGCAAACAAAATCAATAAAGTATCTGCTGGAGATAATCGTATGAAAGAAATTTCTTCATACATTCACGAAGGTGCGATGGCTTTCTTAAAAAGAGAGTACAAAACTCTTACAATCTTTATTGTGGTATTATTTGTAATTTTGGCAGTAGGTATTAATGTTCAAACTGCTGTTTGCTTTCTTGTAGGATCTGTTTTTTCAACACTTGCAGGATTTTTCGGAATGCAAGTTGCAACAAGAGCAAACGTGAGAACAGCAAATGCTGCTAGAGAAAAAGGAATGAATGGTGCGCTTTCTGTTGCTTTCTCCGGTGGAGCAGTAATGGGAATGTGTGTAGTTGGTTTAGGAATATTAGGAGTAAGTGCTCTTTATATCATCCTAACATTAATGAATATTGCTCCTGAAGAAGTAGTAAACATCATTACAGGGTTTGGACTTGGAGCTTCTTCTTTGGCATTGTTCGGTCGTGTTGGTGGAGGAATCTATACAAAAGCTGCCGATGTTGGTGCAGACTTAGTTGGTAAAGTTGAAGCGGGAATTCCTGAAGATGACCCTCGTAACCCTGCTGTAATCGCTGATAACGTTGGAGACAACGTTGGGGACGTAGCAGGTATGGGAGCTGACTTATTTGAATCTTACGTAGGATCTATCATTGCAGCGATTACATTGGGATTGATTGCAACTGATTATGGTGTGATGGGAGTAGTATTCCCACTTGCAGTATCAGGAGTAGGTATTTTAGCATCTATTATCGGAACATTCTTTGTTCGTGGTGGAGAAAATACAGATCCTCAAAAAGCTTTGAATATGGGTACTTATGTAGCCGGTGGAATTACAGTTGTTGCATCTTTCTTTTTATCAAAAGCTATGCTTGGAGACTTGAGAGGTGTTGGAGCAGTAGTTGTAGGTTTGGTAGTTGGAACATTGATTGGACAAGTTACTGAAATTTATACTTCTGACTCTCATAAATACGTTAAAAAAATTGCTGAGCAATCTGAAACAGGATCTGCTACAACAATTATTTCCGGTCTTTCTGTAGGTATGGCATCTACATTAGCACCAATTCTTTTGATTTCTGTTGCAATCTTGGTAGCATTCATGGTAGGTGGAGTATACGGTATTTCATTGGCATCAATTGGTATGTTAGCAACAGCCGGTATGACAATTGCTGTTGATGCTTACGGTCCAATTGCCGATAACGCTGGTGGAATTGCAGAAATGTGTGAATTACCTGAAGGTGTAAGAAATATTACAGATAAATTGGACTCTGTTGGTAATACAACAGCAGCTATTGGAAAAGGATTTGCAATCGGTTCTGCAGCATTGGCAGCATTGTCATTGTTTGTATCTTATACAGCTGCAGTTGGAATTGATGCGATTTCTATCTTAAAACCTGAAGTAATTGTAGGAATGTTCATTGGTGGAATGTTGCCATTCTTATTCTCTGCGATTACAATGGAAGCAGTAGGAAATGCTGCATTCGACATGATTGAAGAAGTTCGTAGACAGTTTAAAGAAAAACCAGGCATTATGAAAGGAACAGAAAAACCTGATTATGCGAAATGTGTAGATATTTCAACAACAGCATCATTAAAACAAATGATTGTTCCTGGATTATTAGCTGTACTGTCTCCATTAGCAGTTGGATTATTGCTAGGAACAGAAGCTTTAGGTGGATTATTAGGCGGTTCTCTTGTTTCAGGAGTATTGATGGCTGTAATGATGTCAAATGCAGGTGGAGCATGGGATAATGCTAAAAAATATATTGAAGGTGGAGCACACGGTGGAAAAGGATCAGATGCACATAAAGCAGCTGTAGTTGGAGATACTGTAGGAGATCCGTTCAAAGATACTTCAGGTCCATCTATCAATATCTTAATTAAGTTAATGACAATCGTATCTCTTGTATTTGCACCATTCTTCTTGAAATTTGGTGGAATCTTGTTACAATATATGGGCTACTAGAATTGGTTGATACTATAACTTGTATAAATGAATAAAGTAATAATTTTAATACCTCCGAAGAGAAAAAGTTGTAAAATAAAAAATCAGCTAACACTCTTGGAGGTATTTTCTTATTTAAAGAAACATGACAGTAAGTTTTTATTGTATGTAAAAAGTAAAAACATTGTTTAGAATTTGAAGAAAATATCGTTAAGCCGATTAGAAGTCTGTATTTTTAAGTATTTTTGTACTAAACCACCGTTAATGGTGAAAAGTATTATAAAACAGTTGAAAGTAGAGTATGGAAACTAGATGTAAAACACATTGAAAATTGAGTGTAAATATTCTGAATGGAAAGTGTTGTGAAGTTTGTTATTTGTATTTTCTCACGAAAACACCTTATTGATTTTTTTCATAGTTCAAAAAATGAGATCCTATGAAATAATTAGGAAGTTTTATAATCAGGAATCTAATACAGTTTTTTTACAATAAAAAAAGCAAAGATTTTCTATCAAAAATCTTTGCCTTAAGTAGTATCAAATGATTAACGTTTTAATCGTTTATTGATATCGGCGTGTCTTTCGTTTGATTGACGTGTAAATTCTTTTAACAAATCTTCTAAATGACCGTTTCCTTTGTTAGAGGAAAACAAATCAATGGAAGGAGAAAGTTCTTCGGTGGTTTTATGGAATTCTTGTTTTTTTGTATCTTCTTTCTTTTCAAAAGGAATTGCTTGTTTTATGGATAGAGAAATCTTTTTTCCTTCTTCTTCAATAGATAGTATTTTTACTTTCACTTCGTCTCCAACAGAAATAACTTCATTGATGTCTTTAACGAAGTTATGGGATACTTGTGAAATATGCACCAACCCTCTTGTAGTTGCATCCAATTGAACAAATGCACCAAATGGTTTGATTTGAGAAATTTTTCCTTCTACAATGCTGCCGACATTAAATTGATTTGCCATACATACACTCCTTATTTTATGATTATTATAATGATTATATCACAAAAATTCTAAAATTAAAAAACTTTTGATATAAAAATTAAATAAATGCTTTGAGTAAAAATATTATTTTGAAAAGTTTCTTCTTTAATGACATGAATTTTGAACTGTATTTATGATATAATGATGTTATTCAGTGGTTAGAAGTAAAACAGAACAAAGTTTTCTGTTTACATATCATTGAGGAGAGTTAAAAAATCGGTATATAAAGATACAGAAATCGTAGTGAAATACGAAATTTATCTATTAGATAAGGTTCTGGGATAAACAGAAAGATTGAGAGTTCAAATGAAAATAGAAGATATTTTAAAGGAGAGGTGGATATTGGCATCCAATTCTCCCAGAAGAAAAGATTTATTATCTCAACATGGTGTGTTTTATGAAATTATTACAGAAGAAATAGAAGAAAAGAAGGATTGTTTTCTTTCTCCAGCTTCTATGTGTATGAGTCTGGCTTTTCAGAAGGGTTTGATGGTTGCGGAGAAATACCCTTTTCGAAAAGTAGTTTCAGCAGATACCATTGTTGTTTGTAATGGAGAGTTGTTTGGAAAACCGAAGGATGAATCAGAGGCATTCGAAATGTTAAAAAAATTGAGTGGAAATACACAATATATATTGACCGGTTTTTCCTTATTATGTTGGAGCTGTGGAATCAAAATTGTAGATTATGACATCAGTGAGATTAAATTTAAGAAGTTAAGTGATCAAATGGTCAGAAGTTATATCGATACGGGGGATTATAAAGACAAAGCAGGAGCATACGGAATACAGAGCGGAGCGTATGACTTTGTTGAGCACCTGACAGGTGATAAGGAAAATGTTATAGGCTTACCTACACAGAAGGTGCTTAGAGCAATGGAACAAGTAGAAATTTTGTTATCAAAGTTGGATTAAATCATCATCCTATTTAGTAGGGGGAATGAGCTATGTCGAATTTGCGAATGAAAGATATTTCTTCGAATGAAAAGCCAAGAGAAAAATTGATGAAACTAGGTGTATCCAATTTATCCAATGTAGAGTTATTGGCAATTATTTTGGATACTGGTTCTTGTGATAAATCAGTATTGGATTTATCGCAGGAAGTGTTATCTCTATCAAAAGGACTTTCCGGGATACGAGGTCTGTCTATCAAAGATTTTATGTCGATTAAAGGTATTGGACCTGCAAAGACGGGTAGAATTTTAGCTTCATTGGAGTTAAGTAGTAGGATAGCAAAACAAGAATCGGAAAACTTATTTCAGATTGATAGTGCTGTTTCTGTTGCTAATCTATTTATGGAAGAATTAAGATATCAAAAGAGAGAAGTATTTAAGGTTTTGTTCTTGGATACGAAAAATAAGATTATCTGTGACAGAAATATTTCTGTAGGCTCTCTTAATGCCTCCATTGTTCATCCAAGAGAAGTGTTTAAAGAAGCAGTTTTGTATAGTTCGAATAAAATATTTTTGATTCACAATCATCCTTCAGGAGATTCAGAACCAAGTAGAGAAGATATCTTAGTTACTGAACGCTTGAAAAAAGCAGGAGAATTACTAGGGATAGAAGTGTTGGATCATATTATTATTGGAAACGGGAAATATAGTAGTTTAAGAGAGTGTGGATACTTATAAATGGAACGAATAAAAGAAATTATTTTAAAAAAGATTATTAGAAACAAGAACACATACTATATTATGGGTGTGCTCATGATTGTGTTATTATTGTTAAACTCAATTAACGGAAATTTTGGTTCTGAAAACAGGATTCTTTCATTGTATGCAAAATCTTCACAAGTAATCAGTTCGACAAACAATAAAGTAAAATCTATGTTGGGTTTTAATAGAAACAGTTCAGAACAGGAAATTGAAGACTTAAAAGCAAAAAATGAGGAACTGAAAGCTGCTATGATTGAAAATATGATTACGAAATCAGATTTGGAAGAGTTGAGAAGTTTGAAATCAAGTCTGAATTATGTTTCGAACAATGAAAGCAGAGATTATATTTCTACATCAATTGTGTATAAAAATGATGGAAACTTTTTCACTTCCTTTGTAATAGATGCGGGTGAAAATTTTGGAGTTCAAAAAGATAGTATTGTAATTGGAGAAAACGGATTGGTTGGCATTATTTTTGAAGTTAATGAAAAATATTCTAAAGGAATGTCTATTCTTGATTCAGATATTTCTATTAGTTTTCAAGCATTAAGAAATAAAGAAGTAGCAGGAATTGCAAGTCAGAACATCATCATGAATGTCAATGAAGATTTTTCAGGATACTTGAAAGGATATTTATTTGACAAAGAAGCAAGTGTTTTTACGGGAGATATTCTGGTAACTTCCGGTTTAGGACTCTATCCTGCCGGAATTCAAATCGGTGAAGTAGAAGGAGTGATTGAGGATAAATCAAATCTTTTACAATATATCAAAATTAAACCTTATGTTAATTTTAAGACAATCGACAAGGTAATTGTAATCAATCCAAGATTATTACATTAAGAGACGGAGAAGTTATGAAAAATATTATATATATATTGTTTGGATTTTTTATTTTAGGATTAGAAATGATTTTTTTTAATAGAGTGTCGCTATTTGGAATCAGTGCAAATATCCTCATGATATACATTGCAACACTATCTATTTTTACAAACTTAGATAGAGTGTTGTTTTTATCTTTCATCCTTGGTTTGGGAAAAGACTTTGTTTTTGAAAGAATATTCGGACTTAATGCAGTAATTTTTATTATGATAGGAATTCTATTTGGAAGATTGAAAGGAAGTATTTATAAAGAGAACTGGACAATTCCATTCTTTCTTTCTTTGATTTCCTCCGGTATTTACATGATTATCTATTCTTTGTTCTATAAGATATATTTGGGCAGAGCCTATTCTTTGTCATATTCTATTAGAACTGTAGGAGTTTTTCTTGTTGTTGAAATTATCGTAGGGTTAGTAATATACTATCCTCTTCGTAAGATAGTGCAAATTATGGAAGATAGATGGTGAAATTATGAAATATAATATGCAGAGTAGATTTTATGCTTTTTTTGTTGCAATTGTAGTAATGTTTAGTTTGATTTTTTTGAAAATAACATATCTGACCATTTTTTCCGGAGATTTATTCAGTCGAAGAGAAGCCAGCTTTGTTTATAAAAAAATTGAAGTAAAAGCACCAAGAGGAGAAATTCGAGACCGTTATGGGCGTTTGTTAGCGGGAAACAAGCCCAGTTTTAATGTGCAATTATCAAGAAATAATAATATATCAAAAGAAGAAGAGAATAATTCCATCCTAAAAATAGTTTCCATTTTAAAACAAAATAACGAAAAAATTGTTGATGAATTTCCAATCAAAATAGATCCAAACAATAACTATTATTTTACTTATGATGAAGAACTTCGAAAATGGAAAGTGAAGAATAATATTAATCCAAATGCCAATGCAAAAGAATCTTTCACATTGATTGCCAACCTTTTGGTGGAACAGGGAGTGATTCAGATTGAAAAAGACACTACTGCAGAAGAGATTCAACAGAAAATGATTGCAGCGGGATACTATCCGCCGATTTCCATTCAACAAGAAATGAAATTTTCTCAACAGGTAAGAAAAGAAGAGTGGATACAAAAAAATTTTCCAAGAGATTATAAAGAATATCTGAATAAGCCCGCAAAAGAAATTTTTCAGTTGTTAAGAGAAAAAAATAATATTCCGACTTCTATGGACGATCGAACAGCCAGAGATGTATTAAATGTACACAATATATTGAAAATGCAGAGCTATCAGTATCAGCCGGTTGGTATATCGTTTGATATTAAAAGTAACACAGTTATTCAATTGGAGGAAGTCTCTCAAGATATTCCAATGGTATCTGTAGTAGTAGAGCCGGTAAGGTACTATCCTCATGGTAATTTTGCTTCTCATATCTTAGGATATCTCGGCAAGATCTCAGATAATGAAATACAGGAGTATGTAAGAGATAAGAAATATAATCCGTCTGATATCATTGGGAAGACGGGAATAGAAAAAACATTTGAGGAACAACTTCGTGGAAAATCGGGATATCAGGAAGTTCAAGTTGATTCTAGGAATCGAATGGTAGGAAATTTAGATTTTCAGAATCCTGAACCTGGAGATACCATCTACCTAACTTTAGATTACAAATTGCAAAAAACAGTAGAAGATACTCTTAAGAAAACATTAGGTTGTATTCAAAATGGATCTGATTATAAAAGTGCTTGGGGTAATATCCGAATGAGGGATAACAATAAAGTTTTCTATAAAGCGCAGTCCGGAGCAACAATTGTTATGGATGTGAATACAGGACAAATATTAGCAATGGCAAGTTATCCGGATTATGATCCAAACAAATTTGTACATGGAATTTCTCAAGAAGATTATGAATTGTTGATGCCTAAAAACCTAAATGATCCGATGTCGCCTAAACCACTATTCAATATTGCAACAATGATGTCAGTTCAACCAGGTTCTACGTTTAAGATGATTACCGGTTTGGCAGCTTTAGAAAATGGTTTGAGTCCATATTATAGAATTAAAGATAAAGGATCTATAAAAATAGGGAACCATTCTTTCGGTTGTTGGATTTGGAATAGTACCGGACATTCCAGAACACATGGTATGGAAAATTTAATGGATGCAATCAGAGATTCTTGTAACTACTATTTCTATTGTTTGAGTGTAGGTTATGACTATTCTATTGATAAACCTCTTCCGATATCAATGAATTCACAAAAAATATTGGATTATGCAATAAAATTTGGTTTAAATGATAAAACAGGAATTGAAATAGAAGAAACAAAAGGTTCTGTACCGAATGTCGGGATGGAACGAGAAAGAAAACTCGTTGCGTTAAAAAATTTTCTAAAAGATTTTTTGGTAGATAAATTTGAAGATATTGATTCCAATTCTGGAGAATACACAACTCGAGTTAATACGATTATTTCATGGTCAGAAGAAAATCCATCCAGAGGAGAGTTGATTCGAAGACTGAGAGGACTGCATATAAAAGAAGAAGAAGTAAACAATGTAACAGATCGTATTAAATACGACTACTTCATCTCCATGGGTGGATGGAAAGAGGGAGATGCATTCAACCTGGCAATTGGACAGGGTGCTCACTCCTACACTCCCTTGCAATTAACAAGATATGTTGCTTCTATCGCAAATAAGGGACATCTCAATAAAGTCAGCCTAATTGATAAGATAGAAAACTCTGAAAAGACCGATATTATGTTGAACAAGTTGCAAACAAAGGAAATTCAACTGAAGAATAATAAAAACTTGGATTATTTAGTAGAAGGAATGAAAAATGCCTCTGATGAAGGAACTTCAAAAAGTACATTCAATCGTTTTCCAATCATGGTTGCATCTAAGACCGGAACAGCACAAAGAGCGGGAAAAATACCTACGGTTGATGAAAAGCAGTATTATTTATCTCATCTGTCTTCCTATGGAGTAACTTACTCAGATGTTATGAGAGTTTCAAAAGAATTAGAAAAAAATTCAACAACAAAATTACAAGTTTATCAATATATTGTTCAAGCAATTTTAAAGTTAAACAAGAATTTGAAAAAAGCAGACTTAGATCAATATAAAGATTCTTATGATGAATTTGCATGGTTTGTTTCATTTGCACCGGCAGATAAACCGGAAATTGCAGTCATATCCGTAATTGTACAAGGTGGGCATGGAGGATACGCTGCACCTATGGCGCGTGATATCTATGCTCAGTATTTTGAATTAACTCCAAATGGGACAAAACCACAAGAAGCAGTTCAAAAGAAAATACAGTTTGTAGATGAATTAAATTGATTTCAAATTTAACTAATGGTACAATGGGATGGATTATAATTTGATTTTATGGAGTCAAATATGATTAGGTGTTTACAGAAGTGAGGGAGTATTGCTTTGCGAAGAGAAAAAATAGAGTTTAAAGGATCGAAAGATGGATTTTATGCCGTTTTTGAGTCCGGATTAACATTAACGAGTGCAATTTTAATATTGCAAGAAAAATTACAACAGAATGAAGAGTTTTTTAAAAATTCATATTTTACTCGTTTAGAAAGCGATACTTTGAGCGAAAACGATAAATTTATTATTGCAAGATTTATGGTAGAACACTATGGAATTCGATTTGATGAAACCATCTTCCATATATCACAAGATAATATAAAAAAGGGCGAACAGTTAGAAGAAGAAATTAACCGAAGAGCACAGGAACTTCTAAAAACTCAAAGTAAAAATATAATGGCTGCTTCAAATGAAACTGTGATTGAAGATAATAAAAATCAAATGAAGACATTCTTTTCCTATGAAACATTGCGTTCGGGAGGAGATATACAATTTGACGGTCATGTTGTAGTAATTGGAGATGTCAATCCGGGAGGTAGAGTCATAGCGAGTGGAAACATCATCATTTTGGGCTATTTAAGAGGGATTGCACATGCCGGATCAAAAGGGGACAAGAATTGTTTCGTCGTTGCAGAACGATTAGCACCGATTCAACTTAGGATTGCAAATGCTATAGCGATTGCATCTGCAAAGAACCAAATAGTGGAAGAACCTTTGATTGCGAAAATTTCAGATGATACCATTGTGATAGAACCGGTTCTATCACATAGAAAATAAAGGAGGGTATATTTATGGCAGAAGTGATTGTAATTACTTCAGGAAAAGGTGGAGTAGGTAAAACAACAACCACAGCAAATCTAGGAACATCTTTGAGTTTAGATGGAAAAAAGGTGGTTATCATAGATGCAGATATCGGATTGAGAAACTTGGATGTCGTTATGGGATTGGAAAATAGAATTGTATATGACTTAGTAGATGTTATAGAAGAAAGATGCAAGTTAAAGCAATCTATGATAAAAGATAAAAGATTTGAGAATTTATTTTTGATTCCTGCTGCTCAAACGAGAGATAAAGATGCTGTTACTCCTGGGCAGATGAAGACAATATGTGATGAGTTGAGAGAAGAGTTTGATTATATTTTGGTAGATTGTCCTGCAGGAATTGAAAATGGATTTAAAAATGCAATTGCCGGAGCAGACCGTGCGTTGATTGTAACAACTCCGGAGGTTTCTGCAGTAAGAGATGCAGATAGAATTATCGGTTTATTAGATGCAAACAATATTTCTGATCATAAATTGATTATCAACCGTTTTAAGTCAAACATGGTAGAACGTGGAGATATGATGGGTATTGAAGATATCTTAGAGATTCTTGCAATTGGTTTAATTGGAGTTGTTCCGGAGGATGATAGCATTGTTATTTCTACCAATACAGGAGAACCTGTAGCAAATGATCAAGCTTCCATAGCAGGAAAGGCTTATCGAAATATTGCAAAGAGAGTACAAGGAGAAGAAGTTGAGTTTTTGACTTTTTCTGCAAATGATACATTTTTAGTAAGATTGAAAAAACTATTTACAGGGAAGTAGAGGTATGTATAATGGGAGTATTTAGTTCTTTTAGAACAGAAAAGAAATCCAAAAACATTGCCAAAGATCGTTTAAAACTTGTTTTGATTCACGATAAAAATGGAGGATATTCGCCACAGATATTAGAAAAATTACAATTAGAAATGTTGTCTGTAATAACAAGGTATTTGGAAATAGATGAAGAGCAAGTAGAGATTAAAATCATTAAAACGAAGAAAAGTGTAGAAGACGATATGATTTCTTCGCTAGTTGCTAATGTTCCGATTAAGAAGATAAAATAAAAACAGATTTGAAACAATCATAGAAGGTATTGATGTGAATATAAAAGAAAGAACTAAAAATTTTGAGTATAAACTTACTATCACTGTAGTCATTCTATTTTTGATAGGAATTACTCTATTGATGAGTGCTACTCATTATAGTGAATATAAACAGTTAGGTGATTATAAAAAAGTAATCATTCAAACAATTTCTTTTTCCATTGGGATAGGTATTCTTTGTTTTAATAATATTTTTGATTACACAAGAGTTAAGAAGTATTGCAAGAAAATCTATGCTTTCTGTATATTTTTGTTGCTTATTGTATGGATTCCTAAGATTGGAAGTTCTCAATTCGGTGCACATTCGTGGATCAATCTGTTTGGAGTATTCAATTTACAAACTTCAGAGATTGTAAAGCCTCTGTTTATTCTGTGCTATGCAACTTATTTAGAAGATAAAAAAGGATATATACAGGACTTTGGAGACTTAGGAAAAGCAATTTTGTATGCAGTACCAATTGTTGGTTTGATATTGATACAACCGGATTTAGGTGGAGCAATTGTTTTTTTGAGTATTATGTTTGGGATGTTATTTATTGCAGGAATGGATGTAAAATTGATTTTATATGCGGGGATAGTTTTTATCTTATTTTTTCCACTTGTATATAAATTTGGCTTACGTCCACATCAAGTTGAGAGACTTGATTCATATTTTACTCTTTTGTTTCATCCCTCAAACCTGTCTGAAATCTACAAGAACAACTTGCAAGTAGCGCAATCTATGACAGCGATTGGTTCCGGTGGAGCACTTGGAAAAGGATGGTTGCACGGCACATATAGTCAGTATGGATTTATTTTTGTGTCCGAAAGTGACTTTATTTTCTCTGTTGCAGGGGAAGAATTTGGATTTGTTGGAATGAGCATTATTATTTGTGTATATATTTATTTTCTGGTAAGACTACTGACGATTGCAATTTTATCAAAAGATTTTTATGGTAAATTAATTGGTGCAGGTGTGTTTTCGTTGTTTTTTTATCAGGTTGTTCAAAATATTGGAATGACGATAGGGATTATTCCGGTTACAGGGTTACCTCTACCCTTTGTCAGTTATGGAGGAAGCTCAATGATATCATCCATGATGTGTGTAGCCTTGTCGTTAAATGTTGCTAAGAACAAAAAGAAGTTTGATATTTAGACAGTTAGAAAAAAATTGGAGAATACACGCTCCATTTTTTTATGGTAGTTTTATCTAGTATAGTGTGACAAGTTAAAAGGAAATAGAGTCACAGTGATTTTAAAAATAAAAAGAAAATATAAATAATAAAAAGGAGAAATCAATCATGGATACATTTGTAAGTAAAGAAGGAATGGTTTGTTTCGGATTTAAGGATGTTGAAGAAAAACTTGCAGAAGAATGGAAAGGAAAACTTGGAGAATCTTTTATTCCAATTACATTTATTTCTGTAGGACAGGAAGCTCTTAGTTACGGAACAGGGCATAATTTTGTCATCAATACGATGATGGTAAAAACTAGAGTTGATGAATTAAAAATTGATATGAGCAAAATGGAAAAAGATATTAAGGATGCTTTGGGTATGAAATAGTGTCAATATCTATTCTGTTAAATAAGAAGCACTTGTTTATTTGAGAAAAATAAAAAGTGCTTTTTGATTACAAAAAAGTTCATAAAGAAATTTATAAAAGCTTCGGTGAAACATCTTATGAAGAATGAAAAAGCAATCTGTAGGATGAAAGTTTAACCACAATGTGAGTAAGAAAAAACTAAAAAACAGATGAAATGCGATAACTTACATAAAATTAGAAATGATAAAAATTTTAGGAAAAACTATCAAATTGTAGATGACAAGATTTAACCTACTTAATTTAGATGAGAATGACTATATTCTAAATTCTAAATAACAATTCAAAATGAAATATCTTAAATAATACGAAATAATTTGAGAGAGTAAATCAATATTTGATAACAGATTAATGATTTTCATACAGATATTTGTAGTGCTTAATATTTGAGAATATTGAATTTTTCTCTTTTTTCTTCTTTACAAAACTATATGAGATGTATTATAATAATTAACAGAAAAGAATAATCATTAACAATAATATGTAATTATTCCTATTGCTTTATTTTTTTCAAAAAATATTACTAATTATTATTATTAAATAAAAGGAGAGATTTAAAATGGCTAAGATTAGTTTAGTTTATTGGAGTGGAACAGGAAATACACAAGCAATGGCAGATTATGTAGTAGAAGGAGTAAAATCAGCCGGAGCTGAAGTTGATGTATTTGAAGTAACAGAAGCAAATGCCGATGATGTTTTGAAAAGTGATGTTATTCTTTTAGGATGTCCTTCAATGGGAAGCGAAGTATTAGAAGAAGAAAGCATGGAACCTTTCATGGAAGAAATAGAAGGTGGACTTTCCGGTAAAAAAGTAGGATTATTCGGATCTTACGGATGGGGAGATGGTCAATGGATGAGAGATTGGCAAGAAAGAGTAGAAGGTGCCGGAGCATCTATGATTTGTGATGGAATTATTGCAAACGGAGAACCATCTGATGACAGTGTTATCGATGAATTAAAATCATTAGGAAGCAATGCTGCTTTAGCATAAGATTATGACGAAAAGTAATTTGTTTGACTTTGTGCAATGTATGCGTCAAATGGAGGATTATGAGTATCTGTTATCTTTATTGGCACATCACTGTGGACCTACAATTGAAAGAGTAAAAGTATCTTCTTTATTAAATATCCGAAATTCAAAAAATAGATTACTGTCAGAAGTATGGGAGAAAAGAAAAGAAGAATTGTTACAATTTTTTTGCGTGACTTCTTTTTCTCTCAAAAAGGATGAGTCCGGAGAAATTGTTTTGATTTATCATGAAGATTTGTTAAAAGAACAGTTGTGTAAGAAAGAGCATGTTGAATTTTTGGCACGATTCGGTTATCAAAACGATTGGGATTATCTACAGTATTTAGAGTTCTTGAAGAATAGATATACAAATATTTGTCCTCATGAAATAGGAGTATTTTTGGGATATCCTATTTATGATGTGATGCAATTTATCTCATGTCCAAATAAAGAATGTCGCTTTGTTGGATATTGGAAAGTGTATGAAAATGAAGAAGTGGCAAGAGAAATCTTTCGTTCGTATGATGAAGCGAAACAAATTTCTTGTTTGAAAACAGTGGAAAAAATATTCCCTGAAAGTGAATTGAAGAGAAAGATATACAACAGTTTGATGAAATCAACATCATCTTAAAACGAAAAAGTGTTTATCTTCTCCTAGCATAGAAAAAGAACTGCTATTAAAAATTTTGGTGGCAGTTTTTTTTATTCTAATCATCAGATGATAAAGATGACTAAGTTTCTGATCATATAAAGATATTTAAAATATGGTTTGAATACTTAATTCATAATCTGTATTTTTATATGATTCTTATCATAGTAAAATATCAAATTCAGTTAGCATTGTTTAGATTAAACGTGAACAAAAAATCAAATACAAGTTAGTGATAGATAAAACTTGTTTGGATCAAAGAAAGGAAAAGCGATTTATTGGATATTGTTTGAATCAAACAAGTATCTGATGTGAGTGTGGAAAATTTTTTCTATGGAAAGATGATACAGTACGATATTAAGCAGATTACCATCAATTATTTGAATCTTTTATAAATTGAATTAGAGTGGATTATTTTTATAAAATTAAGAAGGTATCTCGCAAGATAGAATATATGGTTGAAATATCAAGTGAAATATGCTATGATAATCACTAGTAAAAATGGCTGGGAAAGAGACTAGTAAAAAGGATGTATTGAGTACAGAAAGAAGGAAAAAATGAGAGCCTTTCTTGAGAACCCTTTTGAATTCACTCTGGAGCTGAGAGAATGAAAACGGAGTAGTTCCTTCGCAAGAAAAAGCGTTATAATATCGATGAGTATAAGTCCTTATGGATGTTAGGGTGGTACCGCAGATGAAATTTGCCCCTACAGACATAGAGGCTTTTTTTATTGTCAAAAGGAACACTTCCTTTATAATCTGCAATCCAGATGTTATGAACAAATGAAACATTTACTTTTTTATAATTAACGGAGGGATAAGGTATGAAAGAACGCTTGGAAGCGATTAGAAAAAATGCACAACTTGCAATTGACGAGGCAAAGGATGCTAATTTGCTGGAACAGGTACGGGTTCAATTTTTAGGAAAAAAACAAGAGTTAGCATCTCTTTTGAAAGAAATGGGGAAATTATCTCCTGAAGAAAGACCAATTATGGGAAAGATTGTCAATGAAGTTCGTGATGAAATAGAGACATCTATCAAAGTAAAAAAAGAATATTTGGAAAATATTGCACTCGAACAAAAATTGAATCGTGAAATGATTGATGTGACGATTCCGGTAAAAACAAATTTTGTAGGGAAAGCACACCCGATTACAAAAGTTATCAATGAAATTGAAACAATTTTTATGAATATGGGATTTTCCATTAAAGAAGGTCCTGAGGTAGAAACAGTAGAAAATAACTTTGATAAATTAAATGCACCGAAGAACCATCCGTCCAGAGATATTTCCGATACATTTTATATCACAGACAGTTTGTTGCTTAGAACACAAACTTCTCCTGTTCAAATTCGAACAATGTTGGAAGAAGGTCTACCAATTCGAATGATATCTCCGGGAAGATGTTTTCGTTCCGATACTCCGGATGCAACACACTCTCCGATGTTTCATCAAGTAGAGGGTTTGGTGATTGGAAAAAACATTACGTTTGCGAATTTGAAACATACATTAGAAGAGTTTGCAATTAAATTTTTTGGAGAAGACACCAAAACAAAATTTAGACCACATAATTTTCCATTTACAGAACCGAGCGCAGAAGTAGATGTCTCTTGTTTCAAATGTCATGGTGAAGGTTGTTCTATCTGTAAAGGAGAAGGCTTCATTGAAATTTTAGGAGCTGGAATGGTACATCCGAATGTTTTGGAAAATTGTGGAATTGATCCTGATGTATATAGCGGATTTGCTTTCGGTATGGGTGTAGAGCGTGTTGCGATGTTAAAGTATGAAATCGATGATATTCGCTTGATGTATGAGAATGATATGAGATTTTTGGAACAATTCTAATAATAAAGATAGATAGGAGCTGGAACAATGATATTACCTTTGAAATGGTTACGGGATTATATAGAGATTGATATCTCAGCAGAAAAATTTGCTGATAAAATGACATTGACAGGAACAAAATCAGAAAGAGTAGAACATTTAGGAGAATCTATAAGTGGTGTAGTTGTAGGAAAAATTACTGAAATTACGAAACATCCGGATGCGGATAAATTGATTGTCACTCAGGTGGATGTAGGAGAAGAAGTAAAACAAATTGTTACAGGAGCTAACAACATTAAAGTTGGCGATTATGTTCCGGTAGCAATGCATGGAGCAAAACTTCCTGATGGAACCAAAATCAAGCGAGGTAAAATGAGAGGTGTTGTATCAGATGGAATGCTATGCTCTGCCGGTGAGCTTGGAATAGACAGTAAATTTTTGTCAGAAGCACAAAAAAACGGACTGTATGTATTGGAAGGAGAGCCGGCAGTAGGGCAAGATATTCGTGATGTCTTAGATTTAAAAGATGCAATTATAGAGTTTGAATTGACAGCAAACCGTCCGGATTGTAATTCTATCATCGGAATAGCCTATGAGGCAAAAGCGACATTAGATAAAGAAGTGACAATTCCCACTTTAAAAGTAAAAGAAGAAGGAGGAGATATTGGAGTAGATGTAAAATGTGAAAATAGCAATTTATGTGGTCGCTATATGGCAAGAGAAATCACAGATGTTAAAATTGCACCATCTCCATACTATATTCAAAGAAGATTGATTGAATCCGGTATTCGTCCAATCAATAATATTGTAGACTTAACAAATTATGTTATGTTAGAGTACGGACAACCGATGCATGCATTCGATTATGATAAATTGGAAGGAAATACCATTTATATCAAACAAGCAAGTGATGGACAAACTTGTGTCACATTGGATGAAGAAGAAAGAAAATTGGATTCTTCTATGATTACAATTTGTGACTCAAACAAAGTTATTGCATTAGGTGGAGTGATGGGAGCAAGTTGCTCTCAAATTGATGAGCACACTACACATATCGTGTTGGAGAGTGCACATTTTGATGCAGATATTATCAGAGCAACTTCAAAAAAATTAGGACTTCGAACAGATGCATCATCCCGATTTGAAAAAGGAATCGATAGATACCGATGTGAAAAAGCATTGACCAGATTCTGTCAATTGGTAGAAGAACTAGAGATAGGTACAGTATGTAAAGGTTTTGTGGATACAGCAACTCAATTAGATGATAAATCTACTGTTACCTTTTCAAGGAACAGAGTAAATGAGGTAATCGGAATTGAGTTATCATCTGAAGAGATTTGTGCTATCTTATCTAAATTGAATTTTGAATCTAAAATTGAAGGAGATTTGATTACTACAGTTGCACCGGAATACCGTACTGATATTGAAAAAACAGCTGATATTATAGAGGAGATTTCTCGAATTTATGGATTCAACAATGTAGTATCAGCACCGATTGTTGGAGAAATCATTCCTGCTACAAAAAGTGAAGGTAGAAATTATGAAGATAGAATGAAAGAGCTTGCAATGAAAAATGGACTGACAGAAATTTTGACCTATTCATTCGTGAGTCCTACCGGAGTAGAAAAAGCTAAGCTGTCTGAAACGAAGGAAATTGATTTTGTAAAGTTGTTAAATCCTTTAGGGGAAGAAACTTCTGTTATGAGAACAAGCTTAATACCGAATATGCTTGAAGTGATTTCGATGAATGCCGCAAGAAAAAATGAATTCTTTGCCGGATTCGAATTTGGAAATATTTTCTGCTTGGAACAATCTAATCCTTTAGAGCAAAAATCTTTTGTGGCAGGTGTTTATGGTAAAGAAGAAGATTTCTTTACTTTAAAAGGAAGAATAGAGGGTATTTTGAACGGATTGAGATATCAGCAAAGAGTATATCTTCCAAACAAAGAGCACCCTACGTTCCATCCGGGAAGATGTGCAGATATTTTCATCGGAGATGAGAAAGTAGGAATTTTGGGTGAGATTCACCCAAAAGTGGCAACCGCTTTCAATATTAAAAAGAAAGTATATTTGTGCGAATTGAATATTCCAACTTTGATGAGTTTGTTCGACAATACAATGAAATATTGTCAGATTCCAAAGTTCCCTGCAATGAAGAGAGATATTGCTTTGGTTGTAGATAAGAATCAATATGTATCGGAAATTGAACAAATTATTTGTAAAAACGGAAAATCTTTAATTGAAAAAATAGAACTGTTTGATATTTATGAAGGAGATCAAATCGAAAAGGATAAAAGGTCTGTTGCTTACTCCGTTGTATATCGTAAAAAAGACGCAACTTTGACAGATGAAGAAGTAAATAGTATACAAGAAAAGATTTTAAAAGAGTTGGAAGAAAAACTCCATGCAGTGTTGAGATAGTTTTTTGTAGAAGAAATAATTTAAATATTTAAAAAATATCCTCTTTACCGGATACGGTAGAGAGGATATTTTAATATGTTGATGTATAAGGGACAACAGGAATTAAGTAGAGGTATTATTTGAAAAATAATCGTTTCTATCAAAAAAATCCTTCCTATTGTAGTCATAGTGTATGATACTGCAAAATACATCTTGCAAAGTTCAAACAACAGTTTTGTTAAAGAGGTAGTCTAGTGATTCATTAATAAAGCAGAAATCAAGTAAATTTCTCTTTAGTAAAATTACTGTTTACAAACACAAAATGGTTACCTTGGCAAAAAACTTTTACCAAGATATTTTACAATATCATCTTTCGGAGAATCCGGTGTGATAAGAATTTCTTTTTCTGTTTCCTCAAAAAATATGGTAATAGAACAATCACGATTTCTAAAGAATTTTCGGACGGTTTCTTCTAAAATCTTTCTTATTTTCACCTTATTTTTTTTCGCTTTTTCATAGCTTTTGATAAAATAATATCCTCTTAAGCCAATTACTTTTGTGTAGTTATTTTCTTCCATTGACAATACCTTTTCTTTCGTTAATATAAAATTTTACTGATTTGTAAGCTATCATAACTGATATTTTGTGTTTTCGTCAAGGTGAAAGAGCAAAATATTACAAAATGCATAAAATAAACAAAATTTGAATGTTTTAATATCAATTATTTTAAAAATCATTTATAATAATGAAAGTAAAAAAGATTTGTTGCATAAGAAGATTCCTGTTATAGTTTGTAACAGGAGATTTGTATAGGCAAAGAGAGGTGTATCATTGTGGGAGAATTGATAGATTGGAAAAAACTACTATTACCCTATGAATGTGCAGTGGAAGAACTAAAAGTCAAATTTAAGAATATCCGTAAAGAGCTGAGAGCAAACGGACAATATAGCCCGATTGAGTTTGTTACAGGTAGAGTAAAAAAAGTAACTTCTATTTTAGAAAAAGTAAAGAGAATGGATATTGAAGTTGAGGAAATTGAAGACAAGATAGAAGATATTGCCGGAATTCGTATTATGTGTCAAATGGTGGAAGATATTTATCTTTTGGTGAAATATATTGAAGAAAGACAGGATATGCATATTGTATATGTCAAAGATTATATCAAATCGCCAAAAGAAAGCAGGTATCGAAGCTATCATATTATTATTAAATATCCGATTCAAACTGTGTATGGATACAAAGAAATTTTGGCAGAAATACAAGTAAGAACTTTAGCTATGAATTTTTGGGCAACAGTAGAACATTCCTTGAATTACAAATATGATAAATATGTTCCTATGGAAATCAGACAACGATTGATGAAAGCAGCCGATGCTGCTGCTCGTTTGGATGAAGAAATGGCATTTATTCGAGAAGAAATTGTAAGTGCACAGGTTGCTTTTGAAAATAAGTCTTTGGTAGTGACAGAAATTACATTGTGTATCAAAAAAATAGAGCAGTTAGACTGCAAAGAAGAAGCTCTTTATTATCAAAAAAGACTGGATGCATTAAATGAAGACAAGGAAACAGAAGGATTGTTAGACCTAAAAACAGAAGTAAATTTATTTTTAATCAAATTGTTAGAAGAAACCAAGTAGGATGAAATTAGAAGGGAGTAGAGATGTCAGTTTTTGCAATTGGAGACTTGCATATGTCTACTGTTCAAAAAAAGACCATGGATCAATTCGGATGGTTTCATCATGTAGATAGAATTGTAGAAGATTGGAAGAATAAGATTACAGAAGAAGATATTGTATTGTTGGTTGGAGATATCTCTTGGGCGTTACGATTAGAAGAAGTAGAGCCGGATATTGAGATTTTGTCAAACTTACCCGGACATAAATATATGATACGAGGAAATCACGACTATTGGTGGAACAGCGTGAGTAAAATGAGCAAAAAATTTCCTCAGATTCATTTTTTGCATAACAATCATTTTGTAATAGGAGATTATGTTATTTTTGGCACAAGAGGTTGGATTTGTCCAAATGATACTCAATTTACAGAAACAGATGAAAAGATATATGAAAGGGAATTGAAGCGATTAAAGAATTCTGTGAACAGTGCATCGGAAACAGTGATTCAAAATAAAAAGAAACTATTGATGTTACATTACCCTCCTATGAATGATAAAAAAGAAGCTTCCGGATTTACTGATATTATTCAAGATTCGAAGATAGATATTGTATGTTATGGACATTTACATGGAGAAGAATTTCACAAAATGGGGTTTGAAGGGAAAAAAAATCATACAGAATATCATCTGGTAAGTTGTGATTATTTAGATTTTAAAGTAAAGAAAATAGTAGATGATTGAAAAATGTTAAAGACGGTTATGATAGAGTAGAAATGATAATGTAAGTAAAATGATTTAAGAAAGAAGGATAACTTTGGATGTAGTAGAAAAGTATTTTTTATCGCCTACTGACGATTGGGAAATACATTATTATTGTGTATTTCCACAAGGAAAAATAAAAGCGATTGTTCAAGTTTTACATGGAATGTATGAAAATATGGATTCCTATCAGTCGTTAATAGAGTATTTGAGTAATAATGGATATGCCGTTTATTTTTTGGAACATAGGGGACATGGAAATTCCATATCACATGGATTAGGAAATCTGGGGGAATCAGATGTTTATTTAAAGATGATTCGAGATATTCGAGCGCTGAATGTCATTATAAGAAAGCAATTTACACATAGTAAAATTTATCTTTTGGGAAATTCGTTGAGTGCTTTCTTAGTGCAACGATATATCCAAATATATCCTGATACCATATCAGGAATGATACAATGTGCAGCAGGTGGAAAAGACCAAGTTCCTCATGCAAAATTAGGAAAAAATATTGCATATACGTTGAAGCAAATGGGGTTTTCTCAGAAAAAAAGTCCACTTTTATTTAAACATCAACAATCTTTTTTACACTCGATGGATAACAGCAAATGGTTGATTTTTTCTATGAGAAATGCTATGTCCAAGCAAAATTGGATAAATCGTTTTTCAATCAAAGAGGAAAGAGCGTATACAGTGAATACGTACTATTGGATTTATCGTGGAATTTGTGAGAATTTTAATCGCAAAGCAATGAAACCTGTAAACAAAGAGTTGCCAATTTTACTTTTGTCCGGAAATCGAGATCCTGTCGGAAGTTTTGGAGAAGGGATTTTACATTTGGTACGCTGGTATCAAAGTTTTGGTATGAATTCAGTACAGTGTAAGCTATATGAGGGGATCGGTCATAATATTTTACGTTCATGCAGGAAAGAAGAAGTGTATCAAGATATTGTGGAGTGGTTGGATACAGTATATTAGACAGCAATTAGAAACATTTATTGAGTAAAAGTGACAGCACTCTAGGAGATTTGAGTTTTTGGCGTAGCAGTTTTGGATTGCTACGCTATTTTTATGTATCTAAGAGGGACATAACTATTTTGTTGTTAAATAATATTAACAATGATATAATCAATATAAATAGAAAATATTTTTATACTAAAATTTGATAAAGTAAATGACAAATTGTCTATATTATCAACTGTATTTTAATTTACAATGTAAGGTTTGGATTTGTCAAAAATTGCAAATAGAGTTATTATCTGCATTTTATCAATATTTTCTATCTGTTAAGAATTAAGAGTGACGGGAAAGTTCACAGGAGTCAGAGATTAAGTGATTTCAAAACAAATATGTATAAATCTAAGAAGAGGTTAAGATAAATATCAATATAGAGAAATAGAATAAAGCAGAAAAGAGAGAGGTAACAATTAAATAGAATAGAGATGAATTACAGTCAACCGATTGCTCAAGTGGAATGGTTAGATTACAGGGAAAAAAATAAAGAGTCTATCGTATCTGAGTTGTAGGAAATCATACATATAAAAATGAAAAGAGAGTATGATTTAACTAATTATATAGGAGGGGAATTATGAAGAATAAAATTGAATTTTCAGAAGATGGTAGAGATATATGTCGTTTTTTGACAGTAGTTTTTATTTTAACTCTGATTATAGGAATTGCTACAGTCTATGGATATTATATAGGTTCAAATATACAGATGGCAGCTTCTGCTATGATGTTGATACCGGCTTTATCCGTTATTCTTACCGTTAAGTGGAACAAAACAAAAGTATACCCTAAAAAAATATTTGATTTTTATCAAATAACAGCATTTGTAATTTTTCTGTATGTGGTAATATCGATTTTTATGAGAATTGATTTACCCTCTGATTTGGGGATTGTCAGGTGGCTTTTCAATGGAGAATCACTTAGTGGGAATATTTTTCCAATCATAGTAGGATTAACAAATTTCTTTTTGATTTTTTTCATATACGAAAACAATCAGATGGAAGAAAATAAAGAGGTAATGAAGTTATGGAAACTTTCCGATTTTAATTTCAAGAAAATAATACAATATACATGTTATTTCATTGTTCTGAAAAATATAATCATGATGGTTGCAGAAGTTTTGTGCGGAAATATAGACTTTGTGTTGTATATACTTGACTATAAATTTTGGTTGAAAGAAGTAATTGTGATACCAATGGTTTTTTCATGTGTTCTTTTCTTCTTTGGCGAAGAGTACGGTTGGCGTTTTTTTCTTCAGCCTCGTTTGCAGAAAAAGTTTGGGAAAATAAAAGGTGTAATACTTCTTGGAGTGATATGGGGAATATGGCATTTACCGCTGGTTTTATTTTATTATTCCACTCCGGAAAATTTCTTTTATGCTGTTACAACTCAAATCATGTGTTGTATTTTTCTAAGTATTGTTTTTGCATATTTTTACGAAAAATCAGGTAGTCTATGGTGTGTTGTATTACTTCATTTTATGAATAATGCAATTTCAACCATTGTGGCTGTGAAGCAAGGTGGAATTCAAGAGTTGTATTCCGGAGATTGGATGGATTTAGGAGTATCTTTTGCAGTTTTGGCATTTGTAGCTATACTTTTTTTGAAAACGGATGTATTTACTGAGAAGAAGTTAAATTAAAACGGAGAACTGTTTAGTGAATAAAATACTTGTTATTGTGGCTATGTTGTATCATAACATAGATATATATCGGAGAATGGAGTAGATAAGTCAATTTGAAAGTACAGTAGAGCTCAATAATATATTCTGTAAAAGAAAACACCTCTTTTTTCATTGATGAAGAAGGAGGTGTTTTATAAAATAGTGGAAAATTTTTGAACTACATCAGCTTATATTATTTCTTATCTGCCGAAATAATAGGACTGTTTATTTATGTGTTACTTACGCTATATTTTTGATTCTATGAACTTTTTGTCCTTTTGAAAGGAATGACATAAAAGCTCCTAATAGTAGATAACAATAATAGGTGATTCCTCTTGTTAAGAGAAGTGCCGCTGCAAGTGTTTCTTTTGTGTATATTCCCGAAAAAATACGCAAAAATCCCGTTTCAGCAACTCCGACACCTCCCGGAAGAGGAAGTGACTCGAAGGTCATGATAAAGACACCTTGATAGGCAATCATTTTAATTAGACTGATGTTTTCAACTCCAAATGCTTTTCCTATCCAATATGCGATTGAATAAAAGAGTGTGATTTGAAGAAGTACAATTGGCATAATTTCACCAAAAATTTTAGGATTTTTTATAATCCAATCTGCACTTGTTTGATAGGAAGCCAATGATTTTTTGATTGTTTTTTCCAGTTGATCCACTTTTTTGTACTGACAGAATTTTAAGATAACTATCATTCTGTCTACAATATTATAAACAACAGTTGATGCAAAGATTAGTAGAAAGAAAATTGTTGCTAGCAAAAATTGTATCAATATTCCTACTTTGAATAATGTGAGCATGATACCATTGTTTCCTAAAATATATCGAATATTTCCTAATGTGAAGAGGAAGATAACAACGATGACGGCGATATGGTACAAACTGTTATAAAGCAACATAATAAGGGAGCTTTCAGATACTTCAATTCCATCTTTTTTCATATAGTATATTTCGGATGGTTGTCCGCCTGATGATCCCGGAGTAATCGATGAAAAATAGTAGTCGATTAGACTATATCTAAAGCATTGAAACAGTGTTGCTCTATATCCGAAAGCATACAAAAGTCTTTTTGTTGTAATGCTTTGGCACAAAAAAAATAAAAACATTGTAAAAAGAGCAATTAGGAT
>NZ_DBHIIC010000018.1:0-27811 GCF_057248345.1 Filifactor sp.
TGAAATAGTATCCGAGTATTTCTCAAAGTGTAACATATGTCTTGACAACTAAGAGGTAAATCAAATGTATTAAAGATTTGACATTGCAACACCTCTGTTGTATCATAAGATGAGTAAAATTATTTTTTATTTGATTGATATTTTGTGTATTGGAATACGTGTTTTACAGTGTCAATTTTTGATTTCTTGATTGTGAGACACAAATCTATTTGATACATACATTAGAAGTACAATAGTCTAAAATTAAGGGGGAGTTCTTTTTGAGCAAAAAAACTTTTTATGTAACAACACCAATTTATTATCCAAGTGGGAGACTTCATATCGGACATACTTACACCACTGTAGCTGCAGATGCTATTTCCAGATATAAACGTTTCGCAGGATTTGATGTTCGCTTTTTGACAGGAACAGACGAACATGGAGAAAAGATTCAAAAGAAAGCAAGAGAAATGGGATTGGAACCTATTGTATATTTAGATAATATGATTTCCGATATAAAAAAACTATGGGATGTTATGGAAATTTCTTATGATGATTTTATTCGTACAACAGAATCTAGACATGAGGAACGTGTTCAAAAAATATTCCAGAAATTATATAATCAAGGAGATATATATTTAGGTGAATATGAAGGACATTATTGTGTGGAATGTGAAGCCTTTTGGACAGAATCTCAACTGCAAGACAATAAATGTCCGGATTGTCACAGAGATGTTGAGTCCAAAAAAGAAAAGTCTTATTTTTTTAAATTGTCTAAATATCAAGATCGTTTGATAGAGTACTACGAACAACATCCGGATTTTTGTTTCCCAGAAAGCCGCAAAAATGAGATGTTAAATAATTTTTTGAAAAAGGGATTAGAAGATTTGTCTGTATCCAGAACATCTTTTGATTGGGGAGTAAAGGTTCCTTTTGATGAAAAACATGTAATTTATGTATGGATTGATGCTTTGTGTAATTATATTACTGCTTTGGGATATCCTGATAACACAAAAGAAATGCAAGCATACTGGCCGGCAAATATGCAGATCGTCGGTAAGGAAATCATGAGATTTCATACCATTATTTGGCCTGCATTGTTGATGGCTTTAGATTTACCTCTTCCTCAAAAGGTTTATGGACATGGATGGATTTTGTTTTCTGATGATAAAATGAGTAAGTCAAAAGGTAATGTAATATATCCTGAACCAATTATTGAACGTTATGGAATTGATGCTTTAAAATACTTTTTACTGAGAGAATTTGTGTTCGGGCAAGATGGTAACTATACAAATAGAGGATTTCTTACAAGAATAAATTCTGATTTAGTAAATGACTTAGGCAATTTATTGTCTAGAACTGTTTCTATGGTTGAAAAATATACGGATGGAGTAGTAATGGAATATCATGCTTCAACTGAATTTGATGAGAGTATCGAAACAATTATTGATGAACTGTTCGAAAAATTTGATTCGGCAATGGAAAATATGCAGTTTAATGAAGCTTTTGAAGAATTATGGAAATTAGTTCGTAGAGCAAATAAATATATCGATGAAACAATGCCTTGGAAAATAGCAAAAGATGATACTAAACAAGAAGAGTTGCATTCAGTACTATATCATTTGATAGAAAGTTTGAGAGTAGTAGCAGTGTTTTTGAGACCTATGTTAACAATAACATCTGATAAGATACTGGAACAAATCAATATATCGCCTGAAGATGCTACATTGGATAGTGTAAAAGCATTTGGAGGATATCCTTTTGGAACTAAAGTAAAAAGGGGAGAAAATCTATTTCCTCGATTAGATATTGAAAAAGAATTGCAAGAGATGGAACTTTTATTTGTAAATAAAAAAGAAGAAACAATCTCAACAACTCATAAAGAAGAAATTACAATTGATGATTTTAATAAGATTGAACTTAGGGTAGCAAAAGTTTTAGAGTGTGAACAACATCCAAAAGCTGATAAATTATTAGTCTTTAAATTAAAGGTGGGTAATGAGGAGAGACAGATAGTTAGTGGTATTGCAAAATATTATAAACCTGAGGACTTGATTGGTAAAAACCTTGTTGTCGTTTTGAATTTAAAACCTGTCAAACTAAGAGGGGTTGTATCAGAAGGAATGATTTTATCAGCAGCTACAGATGATAATGAATCATTGGTTACAATATCTGCAGAAGGAATTGTTGATGGAGTAGAGGTGAGATAATGGGATTATTTGATAGTCATGTACATTTAGATGATTCAAGGTTTGATGAAGACAGAGAAGAATTGATTTCTTCTTTGTCTGAAAATGGAATCGATTATGTTGTAAATATAGGCGCCGATTTACCAACATCAAGAAACTCTATTGAATTATCCGAGAAATATTCTTTTGTATATGCTACAGTAGGAGTCCATCCTCATGAAGTGAAATCTATGACGGAAGATGACATCATTTTGTTGAGAGAGTTATCTAGACATGATAAAGTAGTTGCAATTGGTGAAATAGGATTAGATTATTATTATGATAATTCACCGAGAGAATTGCAAAAAAAATGGTTCATAAGACAAATAGAGTTGGCAAATGAATGCAGTTTGCCAATCGTGATTCATTCTAGAGATGCAGTACAAGACACTTACGAAATTTTAAAGCAACACAATCAATCTTCTAGAGTTTTGATTCATTGTTTTTCCCAAAGTTTAGAGATGGCAAAAAAGTATGTTAATATGGGAGCTTTTATCGCACTAGGAGGAGCAATTACTTTTAAAAATGCAAAAAACTTGCTTGATGTGGTAAAATTTGTTCCCATGGAACAATTGTTATTAGAGACAGATTGTCCGTATTTGACGCCTGAACCGTTCCGTGGAAAAAGAAACGATCCTTCAAAAGTTAGATTTGTTGCTCAAAAAATTGCTGAGTTAAAAAATATTGACTTTACGGAAGTGATGGATGCAACTAATCATAATGCAAGGATATTTTATGGCATTTAAAGTGATGTGTATTGGAGATGAGTATGGGATTATCTGAGGTTAGAAATCATGCAAATTTAATACTAAATATCATTCGACTCATTACAAAAAAGGAAAATTTCTATGATGTAAAAAATGAGGTAATGGAATCTGTTCGTAGTGTAATTCCTTGTGAAAAAATTTCGATTAATATGATACCAAAAGAAAATGACAAAGAAGTTCATTTGGTATATTCATATACTGATAAATCATCTGTCAAAGAAGGGATTGAATCAAACATTGATGATATTATTTCCTTGCCAAGAGAAAGTTATTCTAGTTTTATATGGAATGCTGTGTCTGAAGGGATTTACTCCTATACTTTTAGTGCTGAAAAGAACTATCAACAGAAGGCTGTATTCCCAATCATAACAAGTCAAGGAATAGATGGATTTATTTATTTTTTGTTTGAAAAAAACTTTTTCTTATCTAGGGACAATATTTGTTTTTTAGAGGAGATAGGTTTATTGCTTGGAATTTCTGTTGAAAGAACAGAATTGAACAAAAAAATACTAGAATCTAAGATGAGACAAAGAGAAATGGCAATAGCTTTTGATATGCAACAAAATGTAATGAGTGAGAATAATCTGTTGTTTTTAAATGGTGGAAGAATTAACTATTTATATAAATATGGTGAAACAATGCAATATCTTCCAAAACTATCTAAAAGGTTGGGTGGTGATTATTGCGAAATCATTCCCTTTGAAAATATTGGAGCGTTGGTTTTTATTGCAGATGTAATGGGACATGGAGCACCTTCCAATTATTTTGTTCCTATGATGAAGGGTATTCTGAAAACATGCATCTCTATGGGTGTAAGTGATCCACAAAATTTGATGAATCAAATGAATCAGTTATTAATGAAAGAACTAGATAAAGCAAATTTATTTATTACAGCACAAGCGATTTATATTAATTTTGAGGATAACATGTTGTATATTACAAATGCAGGTCATACAGAGCCTATTTTGTTTAGTCAGAATGAAGATATTTTTTGGTATAGTTATATTGGAGAAAATAAAGGTCTTCCGTTAGGGATTGATTCTTCGGTAAAATATACACAAAGTCAAGTTTCTGCTGACGAGTATGATATGTTGCTATTATACACAGATGGAATTTTGGAGGCAACCGATGTTAATGGAGTTGAGTATGGTACAGATGGAATCATTGATTTTTGCAGAAAGAATAAAGGAAAAGGATATGAACATTTTGTAGATAGGCTATATGAGGATGTTTTGGAATATCTTAAACATTCAGATACTGTGCTTCAAGATGATATTATGTTAATCGGAGTAGAGTTAGGAACAATTCAGAAGAACTATTAAATATAGAAATTGAAAGTGGGAGTTAGTTTGAAGAAAAAAGAATTATTAAAAGTTGTTTTATGTGGTGGAATTAGAAAAGAAGATACAACAAAACTTGGAGTAGTATCTGTTGTTCTAATCACCTACGATCGTGATTTGGCACAGGAAAAGATGCAAGAGTTAATTGTAAAACATCCGGAAAATTGTTATATGGTATATTCTGTTCCGGAAGATATGGACTTAACAATGTTAGCACAATATCCTTCAATGGCAATTACAAAAGAAGATTTGGAATAAATGATGGAGGTGTATATCATGAAAGTTGTTGATATTAGAACATTATTTCGAAATAGCGAAGAATATATAGGAAAAGAAATCGTAGTGGAAGGCTGGATAAGAACAAATCGTTCTTCTAAGAGTTTTGGTTTTATTGAGTTGAACGATGGAACTTTTTTCAAAAATCTTCAAGTTGTGTATGAAGAAAATTTAAATGATTTTAAAAAAATTTCCAAATTTAGTATTGCAACTGCAATATGTGTCAAAGGAACATTGATTGAAACTCCAGGAGCGAAACAGCCATTTGAAATAAAAGCATTTGAGATCACTGTGGAAGCAGAATCCTCTCCCGATTTTCCGCTACAGAAAAAAAGACATACATTTGAATATCTAAGGACAATTGCTCATTTAAGACCTAGAGGAAACACTTATGCGGCTGTATTCAGAGTTCGTTCTATAGCAGCCTATGCGATACACAAGTTTTTTCAAGAAAAGAATTTTGTGTACGTGAATACACCTATCATTACGGGTTCGGATGCAGAAGGTGCAGGGGAAATGTTTCATGTAACAACATTTGATTTTAATAATATTCCTAAAAATCCGGATAATAGTATAGATTATACAAAAGATTTTTTTAAAAAGTCTACAAATTTAACAGTAAGTGGTCAACTAGAAGGAGAGTGTTATGCTCTTGCATACAAAAATATTTACACTTTTGGACCTACTTTTCGTTCAGAAAATTCAAATACAGCTCGACACGCTGCTGAATTTTGGATGATAGAGCCTGAAATTGCATTCTCTGATTTAAATGGATATATGGATTTAGCAGAAGAAATGATAAAATTTATTATTGATTACGTTTTGGAAAATGCGCCGGAGGAAATGGAATTTTTTAATTCTTTTATAGATAAACGATTATTAGATAGATTGAATCATGTTGCTTCTTCAGATTTCAAAAGAATTACCTATACAGAAGCAGTAGAATTGTTGCAAAAATCAGGCAAACAATTTGAATATCCGGTAGAGTGGGGTAGCGATTTACAAACTGAACATGAGCGGTATTTAACAGAAGAAGTATTTAAAAAACCTTTATTTGTTACAGATTATCCGAAGGATATTAAAGCGTTCTATATGAGAATAAATGATGATAATAAGACAGTAGCTGCTGCAGATTTGTTAGTGCCTGGAATTGGAGAAATCATCGGAGGTTCTCAAAGAGAAGAAAGATTAAATGTACTTTCTGAACGTATGAAAGATATTGGTTTAAATGAAGAAGACTATTGGTGGTATATGGAATTGCGCAAGTATGGTGGTGTAAAACACGCAGGTTATGGTTTAGGATTTGAAAGAATGATTATGTATTTAACCGGAATGAGTAATATTAGAGATGTAATTCCATTTCCAAGAACAGTTGGAACAGCAGAGTTTTAGAAAGTATATAATTGGGAAGAGCAACGTATAAGATTCATTATATTTTGCTCTTCTTAAATTAATACAAAAATATTTTATATATCTGTAAAAGTATTTTGAATATCAGAGACTTGTTGACAATAAATTGATAATAATTGTTTGCTAATAATTTTAAATTTCTAATAATAAAATATAAATCTTCCTATAGACTTGACGAAATAATTGAATTTCAATATAATACATACTAGAACAAATGTTTTTTAAAAAATTACTTTTTAGTTAAAAGGAGATTATTCTATGAAAAGTTCAGATAAGAAAAGTAAGACTGTAGATAATGTAGAAACAATAGGTGTAGAAAGAAAAAAAGTACTAGATGCGACTATTTCTAAAATAGAGAAAGATTTTGGAAAAGGTGCTGTAATGATGCTTGGAGACAACATAGACATGAATATTGAAACTATTTCTACTGGCTCGCTGGGATTGGATTTAGCAATAGGTGTAGGAGGACTTCCAAAAGGTCGTATTGTGGAAATTTATGGTCCTGAATCTTCAGGAAAGACTACAGTTGCTCTTCATGCAGTAGCAGAAGCTCAGAAGACTGGGGGATTGGCAGCTTTTATCGATGCAGAGCATGCTATGGACCCAGTGTACGCAAAAGCTCTGGGGGTTGATATTGATAATTTGATTATTTCTCAGCCTGATAATGGAGAACAGGCATTGGAAATAGCAGAATCATTGGTAAAGAGTGGAGTGATAGATATTTTGGTTATAGATTCTGTTGCTGCTTTAGTTCCAAGATCTGAAATAGAAGGAGATATGGGTGATTCTCATGTTGGTCTTCAAGCTAGATTAATGTCTCAAGCATTAAGAAAATTAACTGCGTCTACAAATCGTTTTAAAACAGTGATTATTTTTATCAATCAATTAAGAGAAAAGATTGGAGTAATGTTTGGAAATCCTGAGACAACTACAGGGGGAAGAGCATTAAAGTTTTATTCTACATTAAGATTAGATATTAGAAAATTTGATACTATTAAGAAAAATGATGTGGTTGTTGGAAATAGAACTAGAGTAAAAGTTGTGAAAAATAAGGTAGCACCTCCATTTAGACAAGCGGAATTTGATATTATGTATGGAGAGGGAATATCTAAGGCAGGAGAACTTGTTGATATTGCTTCACAGTATGGTTTTATAGAGAAAGCGGGATCTTGGTATTCATATAATGATATGAAAATTGGTCAAGGAAGAGAAAATGTAAAACAATTCCTGTTAGATAATCAAGAAATAATGGATGAAATTGAGGGGAAAGTCAGAAAAAAACTATTGAAATCTCATGATTCTGAAGATAATTTCATAGAGGAAGAAATATCTGAAGCGAAAATTAATATAGATGATTTTTCTGATTTAGATGATACTGTAGACTTAAATATATAAAATAGAGGAGTTAGGTATGTCTGTAACCATAATTGGACTAGGACCCGGAAATATTGATAATTTGAGCTTGGGAGCATATAGAGAACTTGTTTCAGGTAAAAAAATATATTGTAGAACAAAAGAACATCCTGTAGTAAACGATTTATTAGAACAAGGAATACAGTTTGAGTTTTTAGATAGGTTTTATTCTGACTTTGATAAATTTGAAAATGTATATGAATCAATCTGTAAATACATTATTAGTTGTGCAGAAAAGCTAGACCTTATTTATTGTGTTCCAGGACATCCATACGTTGCTGAGACAACAGTAACAATGATTGAAAAAGAATTGGAGCAAAAAAATATTGAATGTCGTGTGATAAGTTCTATGAGTTTTGTTGATTCTATTTATCAGTATTTGAAGTTGGATCCTGTACATGGTTTTTGTTTGTTAAATGCAATGGATTTTGATGAAAACAAGATAGATACTGGTAAAAATTTGATATTGACACAAGTGTATAGTAATTGGATTGCATCTGATGTAAAATTAAAATTGATGGAAGTATACGATGATGAATTTGAAATATGGATTGTAGAAGGTGCTCTTATTCCAAATTTGGAAAGGAAATTAAAGATACCTCTATACCAATTAGATCAAATAAAGTGGGTATTTAATCATTTAACAAGTCTATATATTCCATGTCAATTAGAAAAAACGAAATATAATTTTTATGATTTAGTAAATTTATTAAATATGTTAAAAAATAATACTGGACATCATTGTGAGAAAAACAAAGATTGTGACACTCTAAAAAAGTATTTATATACTCGATGTTATGAATTGAACGACTCCCTTGAAAATACAGACATTGATAATCTAATAGAGGAATTGGGTGATAATCTGTTGTTGGTATTGTTATATGCTCAAAATGGAAAGAAAGATGGATTGTTCGATATTATTGAAATAATTGATTTATTGTATAAAAGAATCGTTTCTCAAGTTTTCATTTAGTAAAAAAATAGTACTAATTTAAGAAAAAAGTCAATTTTTATCTATAAATCATCGAAAAATGAAGAAAAATACTGATAAATACTTGACTATATCATATTTTTTGATAGAATTAAGAAAAACAAGTGTAACAATAGAAAATAGGATTTTGAACGTGTGTTATTAAGTTGTTTAGGGCTCTTTGTTATGACCTCTAAGTTAAAACATAAACAATACTTCGAATAATACACGAGTCGAGATATTTTTGTAGCAACTTGTTTTCAAAACCATAGTTATATGGAGAATCATTTAGCTTTATATTATTTTTTCAATTTTAAGGAGGTAGTGTTGTGAATAAAGCAGAATTAGTAACAAAAATGGCTGAGAAGTGTAATTTAACAAAGAAAGATATGGAAGTAGCATTGAATGCTTTCATGAGCTGTGTTGAAGATGCTTTAGTTGCTGGCGAAAAAGTACAATTGGTAGGTTTTGGATCTTTTGAAACCAGAGAGAGAGCAGAAAGAGAAGGAAGAAATCCTAGATCACCGGAAGAAGTTATTAAGATACCTGCATCAAAAGCTCCTGTTTTTAAAGCTGGAAAAGGATTGAAAGAAAAAGTAAACCACAAATAAGTACTTTTATAAAAATACTTATCTTTATTTGGAAACACGTTGAACATATTTTTTCAACGTGTTTTTGTGAATAGTAAGAAAAAAATAGTAACAGATTGATTACTGTTGAATGATATCTACAATAGATTATTTTATGTATCGATTATGATAATTATGAGTAGATATTTTTAAAATTAAGGAGAGAATAGTTATGTCAAATCCAATTGTCGAAATGAAAATAAAAAATAAGGGAACGATCAAGATAGAGTTATATCCAGAAATTGCACCTAACACGGTGAATAATTTTATTAGTTTAGTTAAAAAAGGTTATTATGATGGTTTAATATTTCATCGAATTATCAGAGGTTTTATGATACAAGGAGGAGACCCTAATGGCACAGGAATGGGCGGACCGGGATATTCCATCAGGGGTGAATTTTCAGCTAATGGGTTTACAAATGATTTAAAACATACTGAAGGTGTATTATCTATGGCAAGAACGATGGATCCAAATTCTGCAGGATCTCAATTTTTTTTAATGACATCAGTTAGTCCTCATCTTGATGGACAATACTCTGCCTTTGGAAAAGTTGTAGACGGATTAGAATTGGTTATGGAACTTGAAAAAGTGGAAACATCTTTTGGAGATAAACCTTTAGAAGATGTTATTATGGAAAAAGTTACAGTAGATACGTTTGGAGTTGATTTTCCGGAGCCGGAGAAGTATTAAATTTAATTAGTTTAGGATATTTATTTTATCAGAAGGGTTTGTTGTTATGAACTGGACAGAAATAGAAATTGTAACATCCAACGAAGCTGTGGATGCAATTTCTGAAATTTTATATGAGCTTGGAATCTCTGGAGTTTCTATACAAGATCCACATGATTTAGAAAGTTTTAAAGAAGAGTTCCCGTTTTGGGATTATATTGATGAAGAAGCAGAATTGATGAAAACGGAAGATGTTGTAATAAAAGCTTATCTATCTGAGTCAGAAAATTTGAATGAAATTCTAGAATTCATTCGTTCTAGGGTATTAGAATTAAAGAAATTTGATCTAAATATAGGAAAAGGAACAATATTGACACATTCTCTCAAACAACAGGATTGGGAAGAGAGTTGGAAAGATTATTTTCAAACATTTCATGCTTCGGATAGAATAGTGATTAATCCTATGTGGAGGAAGTATACACCGACAGAGGATGAAATTGTAATTAATATGGATCCCGGTATGGCATTTGGTACCGGTGAACATGAAACAACATCTATGTGTATTAAATTGATTGAAAAGAATATTAATTATCAAGATAGCGTACTAGATATAGGTTGTGGAAGTGGAATACTATCTATTGTAGCAAAAAAATTAGGTGCGGGTACCGTGGAAGCTATTGATTTAGATCCAGTTGCTGTTAAAGTTGCAAAAGAAAATATAGAATACAATCAATTAACTGGCGAAATTGTTGTGAAACAAGGAAATTTACTTGATGAAAGTATTGGAGTATACGATATTGTTGTTGCAAATATTATGGCTGATGCAATTATCATGCTAGCTAAATCAGTTCATACATTTATTAATAAAGACGGAATCTTTATTGCTTCTGGGATTATTTCAGATAAGTTGAATGAAGTTGTTTTAGAATTAAGAAAGTATAACTTTGTTGTTACTACACTTCTCCGAAAGGGAGAATGGTACTCATTAGTAGCAAAACAAGGAGAACAGTATGGATCGTTTTTATGTTAATCATCCTTTTCAAGCACAACCTTTTTTGGATGACATAGAAGAAATAAAACATATTACAAAAGTCTTAAGATTTTCTGTAGGAGATTGTGTAGAGATATTTGACTCTGAGCAAGGTGAGTTTATTGCAAAAATATTATCAGTTGATTCAAAAAGGATTTATTTTGATATTCAAAAAGAATTTCCAAAATCACAAACTAATATTTCAATTACTCTTTATCAAGGTATTGCTAAAGGACATCGAATGGAATTTTTAATACAAAAATCAACAGAACTAGGAGTAGATGAGATTATCCCAGTCCGTTTTCAAAGGTCAGTAGCAAAGTTAGAGAAGGACGATAAAAAGATACAACGTTGGAATAAGATTTGTTTAGAAGCATCGAAACAGTCTAAACGAAATAAAATTAGTTGTGTAAAAAATGCTATAGATTTTGATGATTTACTTTTAAAGTTGCGAGAGAATGATTTGAATTTATTCTTTTATGAAGAAGAACACGAATTAACATTAAAAAGTTATTTAGAAAATCAAGTAAGTCGATTATCAGATTCCAAATATAGCGTAAAGATTGGGATTATTGTTGGTCCTGAAGGTGGATTTACAGAAGAAGAAAAAGATATATTGGTAGAATCTGGGATTCCTGCTTTATCGTTAGGAAAAAGAATATTGAGGACAGAGACTGTTAGCATGGCTGTTTTATCCATGTTACAATATGAATTTGAATTATAAGAAAGAATATTTTTCTATTTCATCAGAAGTTTACAATTTGATTAAAGTATTAAATTTAAGCTAGACATTCATTTGTATATCATATATAATTATTTTCGTATATCTATACAAAATTTTAAAGATGGGGAGAAAAACAATGCTTTACAGACGTATATTATCCATAATGATTCCTGTCATTATGTGTCCAATAATTTCTTTTGCAGATTATCAGGCAATTGTCAATATCGATACGCTAAACATCAGAGATAAAAAAGATTCCTCTTCTACTGTTGTAGGGGAAGTAACTGCTAATAGTCGTTTTGATGTGACCATAGATGGGGAAAAATGGTTAAAGACAAAAGTTAAAAATAAAGACGGGTATTTATTCCAAGAATATGTTGACCTTTACGAAGTTACAAGTTTTGGAGATGTCACATTTAAACATAGTTTACCTATGAAAGATTCTACTATGACTTGTTATAAGGGAGAAATTCTTCCGGCATATGATTATTTTAATGGATATTATCTAGTCAAGAAAAATTATCAATATTTTTATGTTCATGATTCTGTTGTAAGTGTAGATAAGAAAAGTGATATTGAAAAACCTATAGTCATTAAGCACGGTGTGTCTACAAAATCAAAATCAGATCGTTTGGAGAAAGAAGAAGCTACTAAAACAAATCAAGATAAAGTGAAAGTAGAGCCTACTGACAACGGTATGATTTCTATTTTTGATAACAATCAAACGGAGTTAGTGTTTTCAGATTCTAGTTCTAGTGTAGGGAAAACTGTTGTTCAAACAGCGGCTATTAAACTAGAAGATAATATAGACTTATTTAATGGCTATGAAATTGATATAGAAAGTATTGAGCAAAATGCAAAAATAAATAATAAACAAGATAATAAAAAAGATAGCAAACAAAGTAGTAAACAAGACAATAAGAAAGATAGCAAACAAAGTAGTAAACAAGACAATAAGAAAGATAACAAACAAAGTACTAAACTAGAGAATAAAAGAGATAATAAGCAAGAGGAAGTATCTTCAAAAAATATTTTTGATTCAAACACTTCTAACTATACTAATTCTGAAATAGATATAGAAAGTGTTGTACAGAATGCAAAAATCAAATTAGATAATAAGGAAGAAGTAACTTTAAAAAATGCTTCTACTTCCGATAAATCAAGATATTCTAAATTCTTGTCTGATAATGGACTTGATAAATTTGTTTCTCAGTCTGATGTATTATCTTATGCAGTAGAGGAACTGGGCAAACCTTATGTGTATGGTGCAACGGGACCTTCTAAATTTGATTGTTCCGGATTTACTTCACATATATTTAAAAAAGCAGGAATTTCTATTCCAAGGACATCATACTTACAAGCTGAAAAAGGCGAAAGTATTGATAGAAACAGTCTGAAATCGGGAGATTTAGTGTTTTTTGATACAAGAAGCTTAAGAAAGTTAGAAGTAAATGAAAGCGAAGCTGTCAACAATGATTTACTTGCTGATGAAACTAATGAAACCGGACTTCTACGTGATTTAGAAGATAAAAATTCTTCTAAAGATTCCAAGAAAAAAATAGTGATCAAACCAAGCAAAGTTACACATGTAGGAATATATATTGGAGATGGAAAGTTTATCCATGCATCTTCAGGACAAAAAAGAGTTGTAATTAATGAGTTGGACTCTAAATATTATTCAGAGAGATATTACGGTGCAAAACGTTATCGATAAGGTTTAAAAAAGCAAAATGTCAGTAATGATATTTTGTTTTTTTAAATTTTCAACATATTGTTCTTAGTATTTATTTATAATCGAATAGGGGATAGGAAAATATGAGTTATGTAGATGTATATTTAAGAAAGAATATTGAAAAATTAAGATTCTTAACATTACCAAAAGATTATTTTAGACAGTGCGAGGATGTGATTCATGATAGTGAGATACTGGTTCCCATATTTAATGATTATTTGGAAGAGATGATTTTAAAAAATAAGGAAGGAGTTTCTGTTGGTGAAGTAATAAAATCGATGGGTTATTTGATGGGGGTGGACAAAGATTTTAAGTATAACACAATGTACATTAAGATTATACAAAAATATGTTTCAGATCCAACTAGTTTTTTCTCTGCTTATGCCGGTGAGATATATGCCAAAGGTGAATATAGAGATGCAATCATTGTATTATCTTGTATCATACATTTCTACAGCACTGAGTGTGGTGTATTGTTTAATTATGCAAGTCTTTGCAAAGAAATGATTGATAGAACAAATATCCAACAAGAGAAGCAAAATTTTTATAAAGAAAGTAAGAGGACATTACAATTGATAGTAAAACACCATCCTGAATTTGCTATGGGGCAATATCAGCTTGGATTTTTTTTCTTAAACGATAATTGTTTAGAAGATGCTAAAAGATGTTTTGAACAGGCGAAAAAATATTTATCAGAAGATAATGAGGATATTTTAGATGATATTGAAGTTCAAATAAATAATATTAAAAATATTAGCTCGTTCGTTACAATTGAACAATTAATAGAAGAAGGGAATATAGAAGTAGCTATCATTAATTTAGATAAAGTTCACCCTTTTCGAAATGAAGATAAATTTAGAAAGTTTTTTCTATTAGGATATAGTCATAGAGTTTTGGGAGATTATGAAAAGGCAATAGAATATTATTCAAATGCTTTTAATTTGAATAATCGTGATGTTGAATTAATTTCTGAATTAGGTGTTTGTTTTGCAATGTTAAATGATTTTGAACAAGCTAAGGAATTATATTTAGCTGCATTGGATTTATCACCAAATTCAGTAGTGTTGTTGTGCAATCTATCTATGGTGTATATGAATTTAAATGAATTGGATTTATCTGAAAAATATATCAAACAGGCACTGATATTAGACGATAAAGATGAGGTGGCTATTTCTATTTGGAAATCTTTAAAAAAATTACTTTAATTTAATGATAAATGTAATGATGGTTGGTGAAAAATTTGAAATTTTATTTAGAAATTTTTTTTAGTTTTTTAAAAATAGGGCTGTTAACTATTGGCGGAGGATATGCAATGATTCCTATTATTCAAGATGAGATTGTTAATAAAAAAAATTGGATTTTGGATGAAGAATTCATAGATATTTTATCTGTTGCACAGATAACTCCAGGTCCTATAGCCGTTAATACCGCTGTTTTTGTTGGTTATCAAATAAGTGGTACGATAGGAGCTATTATGGCAACCTTGGGATGTGTATTACCGTCATTTAGTATTATTAGTGTTATTGCTACTTTTTTTGTAGAAACAAAAGATAATATTTATGTTAAGTCTGCAATGATGGGAGTTAAACCTGCTGTAGTTGCGTTAATTTTTTCATCTGCAATAAATATTTATCGCGCTTCTAAATTAAAGTATTCTACAATTCCATTAATTTTGATAGTAATTTTTCTGATATGCGTATTAAAAATAACGCCTATTATATTGATATTGTTGGGAATTTTGATAGGATTGGTATCTTGTAAAAAATTGGAAGGGAAGTAAAGTCCATGTTGTTTATCTTATTTTTAACTTTTTTTAAGATAGGGTTGTTTAGTTTTGGTGGAGGATATGCAATGCTTCCTATGATTTATCAAGAGGTTGTAGAAAAAACAAATTGGATTACACCATCTGAGTTTACAGATCTTCTAGCAATTTCACAGATTACTCCAGGGCCAATATCAGTTAATAGTGCAACATATGTTGGTATTTTGAAAAGTAATGGAATTTTGGGAGCAGCATCTGCTACCTTTGGAGTAATTCTTCCTTCTTTTATCATCACTATTATTTTATATCATTTTATTGTTAAATTTAAAAATAATATCTATATAAAATCTATATTTAACTTTTTGAGACCTATTGTTGTTGGATTTATTTTTGCTTCTTCTATTTTATTAATGAATAAAGCTAATTTTACGGATTGGAAAAGTGGGATTATATTTTTTTTCTCTTGTATGTTTTCATGTCATAAGAAAACAAACCCTATTTTCATTATTATATGCTCTGCTGCTATAGGTATAGTATTATATAAAATATGTGCTGTATAGAGAATAAAAAACACTTTAATAGTATTGTTTTTACAATATAGATTATTGTTTTTTTATTAAAAGTAAGATAAGATAATAATAGGTATATTATCGGAGTAGTTGTAGATGGAGTTGATTTTTTTGTGGGAAATAAAAGATGTTTTAGTTAATATGCAATTAAAAGATGTCATTGACATTTTAATTGTATCATATATATTTTATAATTTATATCTTTTAATAAAAGAAACAAGAGCAGAACAGTTAATGAAGGGCATTTTAGTGTTACTTGCAATTACTAGAATTGCAGAAATATTAGAGTTGCAATTATTATCCTGGTTACTTACTCACACCATTCAAGCTGGTATGTTTGCATTATTAATTGTTTTTCAACCTGAATTACGTAGAATATTAGAATATTTAGGACAAACAAAATTTCTTTCTACTAATATTACAAATTCTAATACTAATAATGATAATTTCATTTTAGAGTTGGCGGAAGGCATGATGTCTTTGTCGAGACAAAAAATAGGAGCATTAGTTATATTAGAAAGAAAGACGGGAATCAATGAAATTATTCAGACGGGTACTAAAATCGATGGAGAAGTAACGAGGCAACTTTTAATTAATATTTTTATTCCAAACACACCTTTGCATGATGGTGCTGTTGTAGTGAGAAAAAATAGAATTGTAGCAGCAGGATGTTTTTTGCCATTGACAGAAAATAAATTTTTAAATCAAGAGTTAGGGACTAGACATCGAGCTGCTCTCGGGATTAGTGAACGTTCAGATTGTATTTCTTTAGTAGTTTCAGAGGAAACAGGTCATATTTCCATTGCACAGAATGGAAAGTTATACAAGGATTTGAAAGAGGATACTTTAAAATCTTTGTTAAAAAAGAGTTTGGAAAAAGATCAGTCGAAGTATAGCTTTTTTAAAAAAAGAGGAGAACGAAAATGATCAAGAATGTATACAAAAAAAATATGAAAGTAAAGTTAATTGTTCTTTTTTGTTCCTTCGTTTTATGGATTTATGTAATGGGTGTTGTTGATCCTATTGTCACGAGAGATATTACTATTAATGAAATTTCATTTGTTTATGAAAATTTGGATAACAGTATGGAGTTTATTCCAATAGATGATATTCAGCCAGTGAGAATACAAATAAAAGGAAAGTCCAGTGATATTACAAGTCAAATATCGAAAGGAATTGGTGTAACTGGAGTTGTATCTAATCCTAAGGTTGGAGAAAATACTGTCGTGTTAAAAACAGATCTTCCGCCTAAAATTAACTATGAATTTATTCCAAAAGAGTTTGTAGTAAAGTTAGATACTCTATCTGTACAAAGTAGACCGTTGGAAATAGAGGTTGTCGATACATCAGACATATCAGAAAACTTCTTTTCTATCGAAAAGAATACTACATCTACGTATGTTGAGGGAGCAAGCTCAGAGTTAAAAAAAGTGGATAAAATTATAGCATCTCTAGCACTAAATAATAGAACAGAAAATTTTAGTGAAAAATTAGAGTTATATGCATTAGATAAAAATGGAAAGAGGATGAATACTGTTAGTCTAAGTGATAAGTATGTGTTTGTAAAGGTAACTTTCAATCATACTAAGGAACTTCGTGTTGTTCCAAATATAATAGGTTCTGATGGAGAACAAGTTTTTTTGAGTGCCTATTCAACAGATCCAAAGATAGTATCTGTAAGAGCAGAGCCAAAATTACTTAATATGCCAACAGAGATATATACTAAACAAATTTATTACAATAATATTTTGTCTCATGTTGGAAATCAAATAGAGTTAAATACAATTGAGGGTTTATCCTTTGAACCGAATGTTGTAAAAATTATTCGGATAGATGAAAATATTTTAAAAAAAGAGATGAAATATGATATATCTGATATAGTATTTAAAAATTTTTCATCTGAAGAAATAGAAAAAGTGAAACAAACATTGAAAGATCCAATAATAGTAACGGTTTTGTATAGTAAGGAATTGGATTCTGAAATAGATAAAAGTAGTGTAACTGTTGTTTTGGACAAAAATAACATGGATGATGTGACTAAAAAGCCTATATTTAAGTTGATAACAAGTCTTCCTATAGATTCATACAAATTAGACATCAATGAAATTTTGTTGAATGATTAGATTGCATATTAAATTATAAAAAGACCTAGAAAATTTTTATTAGAAGTGGGGATTATATTTCATGAGAAAATACTTTGGAACAGATGGAATAAGAGGTATTGTAGGTAAAGAACTGACAGCTGAAATTGCCTATAGGGTTGGAGCTGCTGGAGCCTACGTATTGAAAAAAAATGGGAATCGTACAGATAAAAGTCTTAAAGTTATTATTGGAACAGATACAAGAGTTTCAAAAGATTTACTTTCTTCTGCTATTTCGGCAGGTGCAATGAGTGCAGGAGCCAATGTGATTGAGGTAGGTGTTATTCCAACTCCGGGAGTAGCTTATTTAATACGTAAGTATAATGCAGATATTGGAATTGTAATTTCTGCTTCACATAATCCTTCTGAATATAATGGGATTAAAATATTTAATTCTAGTGGTTTTAAGTTAGCAGATGAAATTGAAGAAGAAATTGAATTTTTTATTGATTTTCCAGAAAAAATAGTAAGTGATGGTTTTGGGATAAAGTTGGAAGATATTACTCCGGAAGAAGATTATACTGCTTTTCTAACGAATTGTATCGAAGGCAATCTTCAGGGCTTAAAGTTGACAATGGACTGTAGTAATGGTGCTGCGTACCATATTGGTCCTGAAGTATATAGACGTTTGGGTGCTGATGTTAAAGTGATCTATAATACTCCCAATGGATATAATATTAATGAAAATTGTGGTTCCACTCATTTAAAACATGTACAACAGGAAGTTTTAAAAAATGGATCTGATATGGGAATAGCCTACGATGGAGATGCTGATCGCTTTTTAGCTATCGATAATAAAGGGAATATTATTGATGGTGATCAGATATTATTAATTTCAGCAGTATATTTGAAGGAAAGAAATAGACTTAAAAATAACACTTTAGTAGTTACGGTGATGAGTAATTTAGGTTTGAAAATTGCTGCTAAAAATTTAGGAATTGATTTAGCGATTACCAATGTAGGGGATAGATATGTTTTAGAAAAAATGTTGAAAAATGACTATTCTGTTGGAGGGGAACAATCAGGACATATGATATTTAAGGAATTTAATACAACCGGAGATGGAATATTGTCCTCTTTGATTCTTTGTGAAATTTTGAAACATACCGGAAAGGATTTATATTCCTTATCTGAAATAATGACAGTTTATCCTCAAGTTCTCGTTAATGCTAAAGTGAAGTCGGAGAATAAGAGTAAGTATTTGAATGATGATGAGATACAGAATGAGATTAAACTAATTGAAGAGAAGTTTAATGGGGAGGGTAGAGTTCTGATTCGACCTTCTGGAACAGAACCTTTGATTCGGATAATGATTGAAGGAAAAGATTATATTGAGATAGAAAAAGAGGCAAAAAGACTATCTGCTTTTATTGAAGAAAGATTGTCTTAAACTTATAATGCTTATGTAATTTAAAATGGTGAAGTTATAATATTATATTTATAATGAATCCATTTTTTATTCATAAATAGGAAGAAATGGAAACTTTTTATGAAGAAGAAATTAATTATTGAAGATAGTTTTTTTTTAACAAAGGTAGCTTATTTAAATGAAGGCACTGTTGAGAGAATTGAAATTATAAAGAAAGACTGTCCAATTAAAAAGAATCAAATTTATCACTGTAAAATTAGAAAAAACATCGTATCTTCTAATGGTAAATTGGTGGATTTAGGTAATGAAGAATTGGGTTTCTTACAAGTAAATAAAGATTTAAAAAACGGAGATATGGTAATAGCTCAAATAAAGAAGGAGCCCATTTCTACCAAACTTGCAAAGCTAACGGACGATATTAGTATTGCGGGAGAGTTTGTAATATATCTACCATTTGAAAAAGATATACATCTATCAAATAAAATAAAAAAAGATTCTCGGTCAATCAAATTAGTAGAAGCACTTATCAATGATTTTTCAAACATAGGTTTGATTATACGGACTGAAGCCATTGAAGTAGATTATGAACAAATAAGACAAGAGGTTGAACAATTAGTAGTTCTATTTCAAGAAATAATGCGAAAGAAAAAAGATGGAGTTGTCGGATTGCTTTATGAACAAGATTCTCTGTTAGATTTTTTCTACCATTTTCGTTTTGAAACAATAGATGAAGTGATTTCTAATAGTAAAGAAATTATCTCAAAGGTTAAACAGTGGGCTATGTCAAAAAAAATAAGCCCTGAATATAAGTTGCAGGAGATAGATTTGTTTGGTAGTTATGGGATTTCATTGGAAAAATTATTTTCTAAAAAGTATGATTTTGGAAATATTAGCATTGTTATAGAACCTACAGAAGCATTTACAGCAGTGGATGTCAATAGTGGATATCAAGAAAAGCATTGTTATATGGATGATATGGCTTTGGATGTAAATCTTAAATCATGTCAATATATAGTTGATTTAATTATAAAAAAAGATATATCGGGAATTATTTTAATTGATTTTATAGATATGAAAAAAAAGATATATCAAGAAAAATTATTGCATCGATTAAAAGAAGAGTTTAAACGAGATATCAAAAAAGTAAGCGTCCTAAACATTACTACATTAGGAATTGTTCAAGTGATTAGACAGCGAGAAAAAGAAAATTTGATAGATATGATTTCTTGTTCATGTCCTTTGTGTTTAGGTACGGGTTATTTAAAATCGCCTGTGATTTTATTGGATGAGTTGGAAGTGGAAATAAGAAAGTATTTGTATCATAAGGAAATAAAAAAAGATAGTCTTTTGGTAGTGGCTCCTAGTTATATGAAAAATTATTTTGATAGGAATCAATTTTTATTGGAGTCTAAGTATGGTATCAGTATGAATATTGAATATAAAGAATATATGGATAGTATTAAACTATTATAGTATGGAAGGGGTTTTGATTTGATTATAGCTGACAATTGGAAAGATTATGAAATATTAGATGCAAATGATGGTGAAAAATTAGAAAGATGGGGAGATGTTATATTAAGAAGACCTGATCCTCAAATCATATGGAACAAGTCAATTGATGAGAATTTGTGGAATTCAGCGCATGCAAGATATTTAAGGAATAATAAAGGTGGTGGATTTTGGAAAATTTATAAAAATCTTCCTGATAGTTGGGAAATTAGATATGAAGATTTGCGATTTTCAATACATCCAACAGGCTTTAAGCATACTGGTTTATTTCCAGAACAAGCTGTTAATTGGGACTGGATTTCAAAAAAAATTAAATCTTCGCCCAAAGATGTAAAAGTATTAAATTTATTTGCATATACCGGTGCTGCCAGTTGTGCAGCTTCAAATGCTGGAGCGAGTGAGGTTGTTCATGTAGATGCTGCAAAAGGAATGGTTCGTTGGGCAAAAGAAAATAGTATTCTTTCCGGATTAGAAAACAATAGATTTCGATTCTTAACAGATGATGTATTTAAATTCATTGAAAAAGAGATTCGTCGTGGGAATAAGTATGATGCGATTATTATGGATCCTCCATCTTATGGAAGAGGTCCAAAAGGAGAAATTTGGAAGATTGAAAATAAATTTAATGAATTATTACAACGTATCAAAAAAATATTAACTGATGATTTTTTATTTGTTCTTATCAATTGCTATACAACTGGTTTTTCAAATATTGCTTTAGAGAATATTGTAAAGATAGAATTTTCTGATATGAATAGAAATATATATTCGGGACAAACATTATTACCAATTACGTCAGGAGATATGTACTTGCCGTGTGGAATTTATTGTAGAGTAGAATAGAAAAAATAGAATATTACTATTTATACTAAATATAGGAGAAAAATATTGTATGAGAAAATTTTTAGTTGTCGAAACATCAGCTTTACCTGATATTTATGAAAAAGTTTTGTATGCAAAAGAGCTATTGAGGATGAAAGAAGTAAGAGGGATTAATGAAGCTGTTAGTTTGGCTGGAATCTCTAGAAGTACATTTTATAAGTATAAGGATTATGTATTCTCTTTATCTGAATCTACATTAACAAAAAAAGCAACAATACATTTTATGTTAAAACATGAAAAGGGGATTTTAGCGCGCATTTTACAAATATTAGCTGACAGTAAAGCAAATATTTTAACTATCAACCAAAATATTCCTATTCATAATACCGCAGATTTATCTATCACATTTGACATGAAAAATATGGATTTACAAATTGAAGAAATTTTGGAAGAAATTTCTGCTATGGATGGGGTTGTGAATGTAGAAATTATTGCGTTAGAATAAAAATAGTGACTAATTCAAAAATTTACCAAGTATGTATCGTTCGATACATATCGTAAATTAAAGGAAATATGTTTCTTTTGTAGAACTATAATAAGTATAGCGTTTTATGTAGGAAACAGAGGTTAAAATGAATTTTGATACCAGTTTTATAGAAAAAATTAAAGATGAAAATGATATTGTGGATGTCGTTTCTGAGTATGTATCATTGAAAGGTACAAATGGAAACTGGATGGGTTTATGTCCTTTTCACAATGAAAAAACACCGTCTTTTTCTGTCAATAAAAATGGACAATTTTATAAGTGTTTTGGTTGTCAGAAGTCAGGAGATGTAATTTCTTTTATTCAAGAAAAAGAAAGATTGGAATTCGTTGACGCAGTAATTTTTTTAGCTAGAAGAGCTATGATTCCATTACCTGAACAGAAGAATTACTCTATAGAGGATAAGAAAATTCAAAAAGAAAAAGAGATTCTTATGGCAATTAATTTAGAGGCAGCGCGTTTTTTTAGAGAGTGCTTGTGGAAGAATAACTTAGCCTTGGAGTATCTAAAAAAAAGGGACTTAAATAGAGATATTATCATTCGCTTTGGTTTGGGATATGCACCTTTTAAAAATGATTTATATAAGAAGTTAGAAAAAGTTTATTCAGAAGAAGTGTTGCTGAAAAGTGGAGTTTTTCTAAAAAGAGATAATGGAGAGATTACTTGCCGATTTAAGAATAGAGTGATGTTTCCTATTTTTAACCCTAAAGGTAAAGTAGTTGCTTTTGGTGGAAGAGCTCTTAATGATTCGTATCCACCAAAGTACTTGAATTCTCCAGAAACTAATATTTTTTTAAAAAAGAATAATTTGTATTCTCTGAATTTTGCAAGGAAGTCTATTTACCAAGAAGATGTTATTTTAGTAGAGGGATATATGGATACGATTACTTTGCATCGATATGGTTTTTCAAATACAGTTGCATCACTAGGAACTGCTTTTACAGAACAACAAGCTCAACTTTTGAAAAAAAGCAAGGTAAAAACGGTGTATCTTTGTTATGACTCTGATAATGCAGGGAGATTAGCTGCAAAAAGAGCAATGGATATTTTATTTAGACAAGAATTGGAAGGAAAAGTCGTTATTTTGGATACAGAAAAAGATCCGGATGATTATTTAAAAAAATATGGTTCAAAAAATTTTGAACAACTGTTGATAAATTCACTAAACATTATTGATTTTGAATTATATTTGTTGAGTGATAACATCGATTTGACCAAAGAACATGAACAAGTATTATTTATTAAGAATGCAGTTTCGATGTTAAAAAAATATGAAGGGAAGATACCAAATAGTTTTGTGTTGATAGAGCAAGCATTAAAAAAGATATCTTTTTCTACAGGCATCTCTATTAAGTCTTTAGGACAAGAAATGTATGGGAAATACTTTAGCCCTAATCAGTTTCATGGTCATAGTGATGAGAAACAATATTTTGAGAAAATAGAAATTGATGTTCATGAAAATGATAAGGAAAAGATGTTGATTAATTCAATAGCTCATTTTGGAGTAGAAGAATGTGTCAGTAAATTTTCGATCAAAGAAGAAGATTTTTTTTCTGAAGAAAATAGAAGAATATTTCATCAGCTTTTACTTCAAAAAGAAGATTTTTCAGAAGATAGCATTTCATATGATAGTATCTGCAGTATAGAAGAGATTCCTACATTAATTCATAGTATGCGTAAGGATAATATTCGTAGAAGTATTGAGAGTTTGAAGGAAAAACAACAAGAGCTTATGCAAAACGGACAATACAGGGATGAACTTATTCGCATAGGAATTGATATTATATCATTACAAAAAAAATTAAAAAATATAAAGTAGTTTAATCTTAAATGAAGAAAGGATTATTCGTATGATTAAAGAGGAAAGCAAAGAAAAAATGAAGGAACTCCTTGAAAAAGGAAAGAGTAAAGGGACTCTTACTTATATGGAATTGGCAGAAATATTAGATCCTATTGCTGTTAATAAAGATGATATTGAAAATATTTATGAAACATTAAATCAGTTAGGGATTGAAATTATTGATGAAAATACTCCTAGAGCTCATGTTAATTTAGATGATATTGAAGAGCCTGAATTTACAGATGAAAAAGACTTAGAAGAAACTAAAGTAGAAGAAGATTTATCTGTTCCTAAAGGTATATCGGTTGATGATCCTGTTAGAATGTATTTAAAGGAGATTGGAAAAATTTCTCTATTGTCTGCTGAAGAAGAAATAGAGTTAGCACAGAAGATGGATCAAGGAAGTGAGCTTGCAAAGAAAAAGCTAGTAGAAGCAAACCTTCGATTAGTAGTATCGATAGCTAAACGATATGTAGGGCGTGGAATGCTTTTTCTTGATTTAATACAAGAGGGAAATTTAGGTTTGATTAAAGCAGTAGAGAAATTTGACTATACAAAAGGCTTCAAATTTTCTACTTATGCTACATGGTGGATTAGACAAGCAATCACAAGAGCTATTGCAGATCAAGCAAGAACCATAAGAATACCAGTTCATATGGTTGAAACGATAAATAAGTTGATTAGAGTTCAGCGACAGCTGTTACAAGAACTTGGGAGAGAACCCAGACCAGAAGAAATTTCTAAAGTAATGGATATGAGTGTAGAGAAGATAAGAGAAATTCAAAAGATTTCTCAAGAACCAGTTTCTTTAGAAACTCCTATAGGAGAAGAAGAGGATAGTCATTTGGGAGATTTTATACCTGATGATGATGCATTGGCTCCATCTGAAGCAGCAGCATACTCATTATTAAAAGAACAACTGGAAGAAGTTTTATCTACCTTAAATGAACGTGAACAAAAAGTTTTAAAATTAAGATTTGGTCTAGAAGATGGTAGAACTAGAACTTTGGAAGAAGTTGGAAAAGAGTTTGATGTTACAAGAGAAAGAATTAGACAAATTGAAGCAAAGGCATTAAGAAAGTTAAGACATCCAAGTCGATCAAAAAAATTAAAGGACTATTTGGAATAAGTTATGTTTATGAATTGAGAGATATACTATTTTAGTATAGTTTTTAATATAAAATATGATATTTGTTAATTGATATATGATTTAAAAAATATAGTTTACTAAAATAAATTATGTTGATTTAAATTATATTAACTTATGTTATAATAACTAGAATGATTTTTATGTATTTATAGTCTATTACATCATTTGGGAGGAAAAAAATGGAATTATTTAAAAGTTGGCAGAAGATAGCGTATGAACCAAAAAATCAACAAGAATACGAAGTGTTTTGGAATGAGTATTTACCAAAAGAAGCAGAAATATACAAGTATCTACTGGAAAATAAAGAAGAAACTGTAAAAGGGACTGTTTCTGAATTGGCGAAAAAATTTAATGTAGATGACGTTACGTTTGTTGGGTTTATGGATGGTATTAATACATCATTAAATACAGAAGTTGATATAGATACATTGGCTTCCGACTCTGAAATTTCGTTAGATGTAAATTTTGAAAAACTCTATTTTAATATGTTAGATGCTAAAGCTGACTGGTTATATAATTTGAAAGAATGGAATAGCATTCTTTCCGAGGAACAGAAGAAAACAATCAAAAAAGAATATGATAAAACGAAAACTGTTGTAAAAGAAGTGAAGATTGGAAGGAACGATCCGTGTATTTGTGGTAGTGGAAAAAAATATAAAAAATGCTGTGGAAAATAATTTTTATCTCATAGTTTGATTTGTGAATAAAAAAAGCTTGAAAATATTTCAAAATGCATTTATAATACTAAAGTATAGCCCATATAACTACAATTTTTTGCAAGATAAGCAATAAGTGTTAGCAGTGAGGGGAGGGATAGTTGTGGCAACAGAAATTAAAGTAAAAGAAAATGAGTCTTTGGATAGTGCATTAAGAAGATTCAAACGTCAATGTGCTCTTTCCGGAGTTATGCAAGAGGTTAGAAAAAGAGAACATTACGATAAACCAAGCGTGAAAAGAAAGAAAAAAGCAGAAGCAGCAAGAAAGAAAAAAAGATAATTGGGATATAGAGGTGTTATATAGATGACTTTAAAGGATAGACTTACAAATGATTTAAAAGAAGCAATGAAAAATAAAGAACAGGTAAGAAAATCCGTTGTCACTTTGATTCGAGCCGGAATTAAGCAGCATGAAGTAGATACGCGTCAAGAGTTGACTGATGATGACATCATATCTTTAATTTCAAAGCAAATGAAACAAAGAAAAGACGCTTTAGCAGAATTTGAAAAGGCAAATCGTACAGATTTGATTGAACAGACGAATCAAGAGATTGCTATATTAGAAAATTATCTCCCTAAACAACTTGACGATGTTGAGTTAAAAGAAATTATTATTAAAGTTGTAGAAGAAGTTGGAGCGACTTCAATGAAAGATATGGGAAAAATTATGGATAGGACTTTTTCGCTGGTAGAAGGAAGAGCAGATGGAAAAAGGATTAATGCCATGGTAAAACAAATATTAGGATAATATTTGGATATATAAGTTATAAATAAGAAATATGAAAGAAGATGAGGCTCTACGTGAATTTTATAGATTCGAGTAGAGCTTTTTATTTTGTAGGTGTTAGAATGATAAGAAAAAAATTACTATCCAATAAGGATGGAATAGTTACCTGGAGTGTAATAGCAATAGTTATTATGGTTATGTTTATCCAAAGACAATATATTGCAGTTATGTCTGAATTTTTAATAGATAAATATCAAATAAATATTTCAAAAGCAACAAAATTAGTAAATGCAACTCTATATGGTTATGCAGTTATGCAAATTCCGATGGGAATGTTATTAGATCACTTTGGTGTGAGGAGGGTGCTGGTCTTATCATGGCTTGTTGTATGTATTTCAACACTTGTCATGACAGTTACTTCTTGTTATTCTATTGCTTTATTTATGAGGTTTGCTATAGGGGTAGGAATGGCATCATCAATTACTTCGATTATGAAAGTACAAACAATTTGGTTTGATGAACATTACTTTTCACATCTTTCAGCTGGAATGGCACTTATATCTAATATTGGTAATCTTATTGCTACAGTACCTTTATCGTATTTGATTTCTAGGATAGGTGGACAAAATACAATGTGGGTAATTTCTTTCATGACCATGGGGTCTGTGATATTATTATTTTCTTTTGTAAAAGATAAAAAGAAAGAGACTTCAGAAGGGATAAATATAAAAAATTCGTTGATAGAAGTATTATGTAATCAAAAATCTTGGAGTCCAATGATTATTATGTTTACATATATCTCTACAGCAACTTCCCTATATGGTTTCTGGGGGATTAGATATTTTTCAGAGACATACCAATTATCTGTAATAGCAGCTTCTAAATATATGGCATTTTTAGGTGTAGGATTTATATTAGGAGCTCCTTTAGTTTCGATTATGGACAAAATATTGAAGAGAAATAACAAATTAAATTTAAATATTTTTTCTGGAATATATCTTGTTATGTGGATTTATATTATGATGAATAGAGGAAAACCTCCATTGTATATTATGCCGTTACTTTTTGTTATGATGGGAATGGTACTTATGTTTCATCTATTACCATTTACTGTTGTTAAAAATGTAAATAAGAAGGAGAATGCTGGGATTGCAGCAGCAACAATAAACTCTATGGAATTTTTTGGTAGTTCTATATTGAATTTTTTGATAGGGTTAATTGTTTTTAGAGGAATATCAGTAAAAAATGCAATGGTAATATATTTAATATCAGCATTAGTATGCTTCGTATCTACTTTTTTTATCAATGAAAACAATGAAAAAAAAGGACAGTTTGCTTAAATGGATTAAGTATTACTAGCATTGATTTTAATGTTGGAAATGTCTTATTACAAAGACTACATTTATAGATTATTTTAAAGTATTATCATGTGGATACAGTTTGTAATGTGATAAGACATATGTTACAGAAATAAATAAAAAAAGAGAGATACTT
>NZ_DBHIIC010000019.1:0-26388 GCF_057248345.1 Filifactor sp.
TTCCGATCTTCGCCCTTGCCAAAATTACATGGATACTTCCACTTCTTCTTCATTCTTGGTAACAAGAACCACCTTCTCTAAGCTAACTAATTTGGACCCGTCAGTAAATACGAATACTTCCTGTGCCAAAATATGTTGTGCCAATGCTTTGACATCTGCTTGTTCTACCGGCTTTTTCGCGTATGGTACTGCCATTGTGAATTTTTTTCCATTATCTTTTTTAAATTCCAGTGATAATACTTCTGTCATATTTTTCACCTCCTTTTTCCAATGTAGATGCACACATTACTCATTTGTTACTTCTTTCGCATCCTGTTTTTGAATTTTTCCGGAATAAGCTTGCAATTTCAATACTTTTTGTCCAAATGTAAGAATAACATCATCAGTCAAAGTTGTTTTGATATTTGCAAATGTTTTGCTTTTACGGACTGTTTTTCCGGGAGTAGTTCCCGGGAGTTCGTATACCATACGAACAGCGCTTGTTTGATTCACTACTTTAACCATGCTCGTTCGCCTCCTTTCACCCCTATATATGCAATTCATTGGTGAAAAGGATACTTTTTTATTTTCCTCATCAAAAATTACTGTTTCTTTCATCCAACTTCAAATTCTTTTCTGTATCCATATTGTCAGTTCCACTACTACATTCATCCTTAATACTCTTTTTTTAGGTAAGACTATTTCAAAATTCTATTCACAATTTATTATGTTGGTATTTTTTTATCCCAGCATAAATTTCTTCTCTTTTTTGTTTTTTGTATCTCTTTCCTTTTTTAGATGCATATACTATAATAGAAAGAACAAATGTTCTTTTTCTAATATCATCTCATTACATATTAAGATCAATCAAAAGTATCAGCTCAATTGCTACGAATTGGATTGAATCTTACTTCTTTCTTGAAATCGGTGTGTCTTGGATGAAGTCAATTACTTTCGCACTTCGCTGTAATGAATGGTTGAAATGGAACATTCGGTTCTATCGGATAACAGAATACTTTGATATAAGAGATTATATGGAAGGAGTAGGTAGAATGAACGATACAAAACAGGTAACTGAGTGGATTGTTCAGTATCAAGCAATAGAACGTTCCCAGGATACCGAAAATCAAAAGAAAAAGCAGGAACAAAAGGAATTATTAACAAATATTTTGACTGCATTGACACCGATGCTTTTTGCACGATGTTCTTATTATTTTGGATATACGACTGAAGATTTGATTCAAAACGGATATGCTCGAATGATTGAGTTACTACACGAATATGATTCTTCCCGTACGGAAGTTCCCGTACTCGGATATCTCAATCGAATGATTGCCTGTTACTATTTTTCATTGAATCGAAAGATGAGAAAAGAGCAGGAACGATTGCAGTCCATTGAACAAGATACTTTGGAATCAGCATTGGTTGCAGAGGATACCCATCACTATGAATATGACTGGAAAAACATTCTTTCTATTTTGAATGAGAAGGAGTACAAAATTGTTACAGAACATATTTTGAAAAAGAAAACATTGAAAACACTTTGTTACGGAATGCATATCTCATATCCTTATGCAAAAAAACTGAAATCCTCTGCACTCAAAAAACTTCGTTATCAATTACAATCTGTTTCTTGTCTTAAATAGCGTTTTTCAAAAAACATCTTCAAAAAAATTGATATTACAATTTGTAGCGTAGCAAGTTTCTTTACTGCTACGCTTTTTTTGTATGAAACTAAGAACTCAATAATCCATCTCCTACATTTTCTCTACCACTCTTTATTCCGTATTTTCTTAATTTCGTTTCTTCTTATTTCTGTTTCTCCTTATTTCTGTTTCTCCTTATTTCTGTTTCTCCTTATTTCTGTTTCTCCTTATTTCAATTTGATTGTTTTCTTCCACCATTCTTTTCTATGATTTCAATTTAGTTTCCAACAAAAAAGACGTTTTCTTCGACTACTGAAACTATGATGGAGTCACAGTACATCAACAAAGTTACCTATTTTTTCCGTTACAATGAACGAAAAACTGATTCCAACACAATATCCAACATTTTCTATACCAAGTTTTGGAACTGAAACAGTCTGAAAAACAACTTTGGAATCTCTGAATCTATGGTATAATAACTCTATTCAAACAGATTGACAGGAGGTTTATGATGAAGACATATTATGATTATTTTAAGGAATTATCTTTGATTCCTCGTGAGTCGGGAAAAGAAGAAAAAATACAACAATTTTTGCTCAATTTTGCCAAAGAATATGGATTACATGCCTTTCGTGAGGATGTATCCGGAAATATTGTGATTCAAAAGCCGGCAAGCAAAGGATATGAGCACCTTTCAGGAGTCATCTTACAAGGACATATGGATATGGTGTGTGAAAAAACACCGTATTCCACACATAATTTCGATACTGATGGAATTGAGCTGATTGAAGAGGGTTCTATTGTGCATGCCAATAATACTACACTCGGTGCAGATAACGGAATTGCTGTTGCTTATGCAATGGCAGTCCTTTCTGATAACTCGATTTCTCATCCTCATCTTGAGGCAATCTTTACAACACAGGAAGAAACAACTATGTTCGGTGCAGATAACTTGCAAGAAAACACGTTGCAAGGAAAATATCTTTTGAATCTTGATTCTGAAGAAGAAGGAATATTCTATGTTTCGTCTGCTGGCGGTTCTGATTTTCAAGGAAGATTAGAAGGTTCTCGCATGGTTTCACAAAAAAATTGCACTGTAGAACTTTCTGTATCCAACCTTCATGGAGGACACTCCGGAATGAATATTGCATCAGGATTTGGAAATGCAAACAAAATCATCGGCCGTGTACTGTATCAGCTGGATAAAATCATCCCTTTTGATCTTATCTCGATTGAAGGAGGTTCTAAACCAAATGCAATTCCACGTGATTCCAAAGCAGTTATCAATATAGAAGAAACAAATCTGTCTCGTTTGTCATACTTTTTACAAAACATAGAACAATCATTACTACAGGAGCTTGCTCCCGTTGATTCTCTCTCTCTTTCAATTCAAAAAATCGACTTGATAGAATCAGCATTTACAGAAAGTAACAAACATTCTGTTATCTCTTTCTTGTCAATGGTTCCTAACGGCGTGCAAACCATGAGTCAAGAAATCAAAAATTTGGTCGAAAGCTCTCAAAACCTAGGTATCGTTCGTACAATAGAAGATGCTGTTTCGTTTGTTATCTCTATTCGAAGCTCTGTAAAATCACTTGCAGATTGGATTGGAGAAAAAAATCTTCTGCTTGCCAAATTATGTCAAATGGATGGTATCGTTCACAACGGATATCCAGGATGGGAGTATCAGCCGAATTCTCCACTTCGTGAGTTGGCACTTAACATCTATCAGGAACAATATGGACAAAAAGCTGAAATTTCTGCTATTCACGCCGGATTAGAATGTGGTTTCTTTGCAAAAAAATATCCAAGTGTCGATATTATTTCATTTGGTCCGAATCTTCACCACGTGCACTCCCCAAAAGAGTATATGGAGTTAGATTCAGCAGATCGTGTGTATGACTACTTGGTACTTCTTCTAAAAGAAATGATACGACTATAGGGTTTCAAATCATTCTTAAAAAGCAACCTATAAATAACGTTTTTGCAGTCATCATACTATCATGACAAAACTTAATTACTGACTTTTATGGTTATCCATGCTTTCAAATTCCTATAAAATCATCAAATAGTAAAAAATGTAGGAACAAAACAATGACAAGAATCACTCATCAGAGCATTTCTGTTATCGTTTCATGATACGTTCGTATGATGGATGGAATGTCACTACAAACACTTTAAGCGATAGGAAGAACCTCTTTCTATTACCTTCCAATAAGGTAAACCAAAATCAGAGAAATAAACCTATTTTTAATAAATCACTTCCATACAAATAAAGAGGCTTTCAGAATACCGAAAGGAATCTGAAAGCCTCTTTCACTTTCTTATTTTTTTCTTTTTTTCTACACCGGATTGAAATGATATCCTAGTTGTTGTGTTCCCTAAAATGACTTAGAAACATTAAAACCGAATACAACATCCAATTCATTTAACAATTCTTCTGTTTGATTATCAAATTCAGCCGAGTTGATATCAATTTGTGCACAAAGATATGCTTTTCCGCCATCACGAATATCTGTATACAAAAAGGCACTGATTGGCTGTTTCTTTTCATTCAAATAAGATAACGGTTTAATTACAATCGTATCATTGTCTGCAGTAATCGTTTCTCCAAATTGAACATCAGTATAATTTTTTTCACTTGCTGTATTTTTAAATTCTTCTATCATTTTTTCATTTGCTGCTAATGCAGTATCCATTTGCTTCATATGAACATGTACTGATACTCCATGAGCACTTCCATGCAAAGAATGAATATCCTCTTGTTTGTAATTTTCTTCATAAGGAACATAACCATCTCGAAGCAAATCCCCCTCAGAAAAACCATCTTCATAAGCACCGATTGCGATATGATTAAAATCCGGAGCTTTGTGATAAACCTGCTCTAATACTTCCAACTTTTGTGTATCCTCTGATGTTACGTTGGATGTAGGTGCTTTGTAAAATTGTGATGTCCCTAACAAAACAGCTCCTATGAGTAATACTAATACAAGTCCTACAATTACTATCGTTATTGTTCTTTTCATTGTTATCTTCCTCCTTTAAATTTCACCGTCATACATTGACGAAACTTTCTTCCCTCTTTCACACTTCAACAATATATCACTCTACCGATACATCAATCCCTTAACAAAGTGTTTGTGTTTGGTTCTGAATGTTTTGTGTCCAATCTTTTTACGGTTATATATCGCTCTAAATCAACTTGATTCACAACAATTTCATACTAATAGATATTCATAAAAAAGTCAATAAATCAGAAAGTAGAAAAAATTTATTGACAATGGTATCATACAAATAAGTAAAACATAAGACCTGAATAAAGCTGGAGGTGAAACACATGGCAGTTGAGAAAATAATTTCTTTTATCTTAGCGGGAATTTTTGCTTGTATCAGTCTTTGTCAGTTCATGGAAAAGGGCATTCTGTTGAATAACTCCTTCATTTTTGCATCCAAAGAGGAACGAAAAAATTTAGACAGAAAAAAATATTACAGACAATCAGCAATTGTGTTTTATATGCTCAGTTCAGTATTTCTCGTAACAGGTCTCTCTATTATTTTTCAAAATAAAAAAATACTACTTATTAAAATTCCTTTACTAATCGCTACTCTAATCTATGCAGTCATCTCATCTATAAAAATAGAGCGAGATACCAAAAAATAAACCACCCTGAAAAAAATGACAGTTTTTGAAAACAAACAGGAAGAAATTGAAAAATGTCTATGATGTGATATTATAATAGAACAGAAACAATTACGATGATTGCAATATCTTTTCCGTACTTTCACTATCCGTTATGATGAGAATAATGGGCATAAACTAGAAATCTAACAAAAAACTTAGTAAAAAGGAGAATCTTGAATGAAGAGTATTCCGATAGAAAAATTATATCATCCTCAATATGAGTTGCTTTCGATTGATGATAAAAAGAAACTCTTAACTAAGATTGCAGAAAATTATCATTTAGAATTACTCTATTTTGAGGAGTTTTCAGCTTTTGAAAAAGCAACCTATACGGCAGTCTATCGTTCCAAAGACAATATCGAGTTTGTATTTGTTCCGGGAGATACTGTCAAACTTGGGATTGATTTTCAAAATAAGAAATTGCATGAAATCTTTAATCAGGAAAATTTAGAAGAACTTGCCTATGTCTTTTTAGATGGCTACGAAGATGAAGTCTGTAATGAAGATATGATTGCAGAGAAGATAAAAGAATCACTTTCTAATCAAGATGTTTTATTTCAAATAGAAGATTATTTGAATCACAATTTTAGTAAAGAGAAAAATTGTATCATACATCCTCTACTAGTACAACGAAATTACAGTGAAACTTGTTGGACAAAGATACCACAAGATGAATTGAAACAAAATATAGAGTTTCAACAAATGATTGCAAAAGCTAAAAAGGATGGAATTGATGAAATCACAGTTTACAAGACTGTTTGTTTCTATCAAGAAAATGGAAATTGGGATGGTAAACGTTACAAAGAAACTACATTCCAAGACCTTTTCCAAGAAATCAATGATAGTAGTTATTCACTTCCTACAAAAAGAGAGTGGGAGTACTTAGCCGGCAAGGGTTGTAGAAGTATTTTTCCTTGGGGCAACAATATGGATTTTTCGATGAACCTAAGGCATATTGGGTGGATGGAATCTGATGGAGACTACCCTTTAGAAAAAGAGAATTTTTTTGGACTCCATATCGCATACGATCCCTATTGTAGAGAAATTGTATCTGATAACGGACTGTTTTCCTATAAAGGTGGGGATGGAGGTCGAAATATCTGTAGTGGATTGGGTATCGTTTGGGGGTACTTCCCCATTTCACCATATTTTCAAGATAGCAAAGAAGAAATCGGTGATACTGTCAATGGAGGGTATGACTTTTTTCGAAGAGTGATTAGAATAACGGATGACACTTTGAATAGACTGTAACTATATCATAACTTCTTTTCTTATGTAAAAAACAAAAGGAAATTTGAAAATCACCAAACAGTTTCTACAACAAATATCTCACAGAGATTGGTTTGAATATACCAAGCAATATCTGAACTATAATTTGAAGTGATACCTTCCATATATCCAAATACAAATTGGAATAGATACTTTGGTGAAAAAAAGACACTCTATCTTCTTGCATTATTGAGATACAAAAATCAGTTGAACAGCTTGAAAGTGTTAGTAGTCTTATAGGAAAAAAGAACATTCTCACAACTAACAAAGCAACAGATAAAAATGCGATATAAAGCACAAAATTAGTATCATGTATTGAGATAAAGTGAAAACATTTATGGAGAGTATTATGAAAAAGTTAAATTTTTTACTAATATTTTTTTGTAGTAAGTTTAATGTTAATGTTATTTGTCATTTTGCAAAATTTGAATATGATTCATATCATTCCAACAACAACACTTGAAGAATTAGAAAGATTTTCACATTACGGACTAATCACCAACTGTATTGCGTATATTTTTCTATCACTCTCTATAATGATTCGTGCTATTATTTTTAAATTAAACAAGACAAGGACTAAAGAGTATTGTAATGTGATAGACATAAAGAAAAGACTAAAAATATTGTTTGTGATTACTATTATTATTTCTACAATTATACTTCTTGTTATTTCTTTATTATTCACTTTTTTCGCATTAATTGAGATTCCTGATATTCCAATCTAATGGAAATATAATAGCATTTTCATTCTTCTTCCTTTTCAACCTAAAAATGAAACAAGCAATATGATTATCAATAAAAAATGCTATTTCACCATTTTATGACAACTAGTTCTTCCATCTCTTTACTTCATTATAACTCAAACAAAAAACGCTCTCTCCCAACAAAATTGGGAAAAAAGCGTTTTATTTTTAAGTATAGTTTTTATAGATTACTAAATTATGTGTATCTGTTAATTTTGGTATCATATGTCCATTCTGAGATAAGCTATCCATTCTAAGACGATTATCAATAAGAAATTTCCTTATTTCTACCAAAGACTATTCTCTTTGAGAACATTCATCTGTCTCTTCGTTCAAAAGATAGGATAATACAAACAAACTGTCACTTAAATGAACATTTTCTACTACAATATCATCCAATCCGTCCAAATCAATCGGAGAAAAGTTCCAAATTCCCTGAATGCTGGTCTTGGACAAAATATCTGCGATTTCCTGTGCTCTTTCTTTCGGTGTACAAATAAACGCTACTTTGATTTGATTTTCTTGAATGTATATCGGCAAAGTTTCGATATCATAAATGTCCATTCCATGAATGGTCAACCCTACTAATTTAGGATTGATGTCAAATAATGCTTGTATTTCAAACCCTGAACTATGATTCCAAGGATAGTTCGCCAAAGCTTGTCCCATATTTCCGGCGCCGATAATAACAGTCTTATAATTTTGTTTCAATGCCAAAATATCTTGAATTCCCAAAAATAATTCTTGAACATTATATCCGTATCCCTGTTGACCGAATCCACCAAAATTATTCAAATCCTGTCTGATTTGAGAAGCGGTAAACCCGATAATTTTACTTAATTCCTTAGACGAAATTCTCATCACACCTTCATCCAACAACTCTTGCAAATATCTGTGGTACTTTGGCAGCCTTCGAATCACCGCCATTGAAATCTTCTTCTTATCATTCATAAAGTAGTTACCCTTCCTATCTGTGAAATTGTCTGTTTTTGTTATTATAACATACTTTAAAAATCAATATACATCTATTTCAAAAAATTTCAATTCTTTTTTCTTATATTTTCATTTTCGTTCCCTTTTAGAAAAATGTATTCTATTGTATACTGATAACGATAGATTAGTCTATTTAGATTTTGAAATGAGGGATTTTATTGAAAACAATCACAAGTCAAACTTCCGAAACATTGAGAATTGGAATTTTTTTAACTCTTTCCGGAGGATTTCAAGATGCTTATTCCTACCTATGTCGTGGAAAAGTTTTTGCAAATGCTCAAACGGGAAATATTGTCCTATTGGGACAAAGTATTGCAGAAAGAAATATTACCATGATGTTTCGTTATCTCTGTCCTCTAATCGCATTTACTCTCGGTGCCTATATTTCACAGAGAATGAAATTATCCAACCGAAAATTTGTTAGATTCCATTGGAGGCAACATGTGTTGTTACTTGAGATGTTGCTTATGGTTGTTGTTGGTTTTTTGCCGGAGCAACTTAATATTTTAGCAAATATTATGCTATCATTTGTTTGTGCCATGCAAGTAGTAGCATTTTCTAAATTCCATGGAAATGCTTATGCAACCACCATGTGTATCGGAAACTTGCGTTCTGCTACAACACTTCTCTGCGAATATCACATTACAAAAGATCAAAACACAAAGAGAGATAGTTTTCACTACTTTTTCATTATCTTTGTCTTTCTAGTCGGTGCATCACTTGGCACCATCATTGGAGAGCAGTTCCATCTACATTCTATTTGGTTTGCAATTCTATTTTTATTCGTTGCATTCATTATGATGTTCTATGAAACTGTAGAAACCAAACAGTTATTCTAATCAAAAACAATGAAATCTATTGCATGATACAAGGGAGATCTAAAACGATTCTCCTTTTTTTGTTCCTTTTTGTTCCGTAACATCCAATCTCTTAGACTATAGAACAGATATTTCACAATAGTCTATCTCTCAAATTTATGCTACAATAAAGAAGATCATCGATTTACTGAGCCCGCTTTGATGTATTCATTTGTAAATCTGTGATTGGAACAAATCCAAAAAGAAAGTCTAAAATTTATCAATCCATCCAATGGAACGACTGCATTTTAAAGTTATATTTTGGTGTAAAAACACTCTTATTGTGATACAGTATATTTTTATCCCAATCATTTGAAAAAACGGTCTATCTCACATGATACATCTACTATATTAAAGGAAGAATTTTTATGATTACATTAGCTTTAAACAATATATCAAAATCATACGGTGTAGAACAAATTATAGAAAATATCACATTTTCCGTAAATGAATATGAAAAAATAGGCCTTGTTGGAATGAACGGTGCCGGAAAATCCACTCTATTTAAGTTGATTGCGAAAGAATTACATCCTGATTCAGGCGACATCTATATATCCAAAGAAACTTCTATCGGATACCTCGAACAAAATGTTCGTGTTGATTCCAACCACACATTATATGAAGAAGTGCTGGATGTATTTCACGATGTCATGGAGCTGGAAAAAGAGATTCAGTTTTTAGAACATGAAATCGCACGACTATCCAATCAGGAAGAGGAACTTCAAAAAGTGATGACTCTCTATGCAAAAAAAACGGAACAATTCTCTCAAATGAATGGCTATGCCTATCATTCAGAAGCAAAGGGAATTTTAATCGGATTAGGTTTTACGGAAGATGAAATGAACAAATCCGTCAAGCTACTGTCAGGTGGAGAGATGACTCGTCTTCTGCTATCCAAACTTCTATTGAAAAAAACGAATATCTTATTGCTTGACGAACCGACAAACCATCTGGACATGGATAGTATTCAATGGTTAGAAACTTATTTGAAACAATATAAGGGTAATGTGATTCTAATTTCACATGATCGGTATTTTTTGGATCAACTTGTTACAAGAACACTTGAAATTCGTAACAAGCGATTGTTTGACTATAGTGGAAACTACAGTGATTATTTAATTAAGAAAGCAGTTGAAGAAGAACTTGCAGAAAAAAATTACAAAGAAAATCAATCTGAAATCAAACGACAAAAAGAAATCATCCGTCAGCTCAGAGCATTTGGACGTGAAAAACAAGTCAAAAGAGCAAGAAGTCGTGAAAAACTATTGGACAAAATGGAGAAGACAGAAAGACCTCAAACGATGGAAAAACAGGCACAAATTCAATTTTCTCCCTCTGTACAAAGCGGATATGAGGTTCTCCATGCAAAACATCTAGCAAAATCATTTGGGCAACGCCATCTATTTCAAAATGTTTCCTTTGATATTTTTCGTGGAGAGAAAGTTGCTCTTATCGGTCCGAACGGTTGTGGCAAAACGACACTTTTCCAAATTCTATTGGAAAAAATATCTTCCGATGACGGTTCCATTTCTTTTGGAACCAATGTCAAACCTTGTTACTTTGATCAAACAAGGGAAGATTTAAATGATTCCAACACTATTTTGGATGAGGTTTGGCAAGCATATCCCAATCTGAAAGAAACACAAATTCGTAATATGTTGGCAGCATTTTTATTTTACGGTGATGATGTCTTTAAACTGATTTCCACTCTAAGTGGAGGCGAAAAATCTCGTATTTCACTTTTGAAACTGATGTTATCCAGCTCCAACTTCTTATTTTTGGATGAACCGACAAACCATTTGGACATCTCATCCAAAGAGGTTTTAGAGGATGCGTTGATTGCTTATGAAGGCACATTGTTCTTTATCTCACACGACCGATACTTTTTGAATAAGGTTGCTGACAGAATTTTAGTTCTGACACCAAACGGAGTAGAAGAATATCTCGGTAATTACGAATATTATTTGGAAAAGATTACTGAGCAAAAAGAAACTCTTGAAATGTTACAAGAACAGTCTGTAAACAAAACACAACAAAAGCAACAGAAGAAAAAGTCAAAAGAAAAAGAGAAAGAACTTCGCCAACTCAAAAAACAAATTCAAACTTTAGAAGAAACGATTATGGAACTGGAAGAAAAAATAGAACAACTTGACTTGGAACTGTGTAAAGAAGAAGTCTATTCCAATCCGCCTGAGGCAATGAGAGTCCAAAAAGAAAAAGAGGATGCCTCTTCCTCTTTGGAACAGACAATGTTAGAGTGGGAAGAACTTCATGAAATGTTAGAAGAGTTGGATGAATAGCATAGAATTTTAAAAACACAAAAAGTAGTATCTTACACCTTATCGTGTAATGTACTACTTTTTTAAACCATCATTTCAGATTATCTTATCTATTCTGTTATGCTGTTATTCTATTTTATTTTTCTGCTTCCCGGCTTTACATAAGGCAACCCTTCTTTACACAACGGACATTCTTCTTGATCAAAGGTATCAATGTGTAATTGAATGGCACTGATAATATCGACATCTACATTTCCTGCAGTACGGTCAATAATTGATGCCAGGCCTATAACCTCTCCACCCATTTCTTCCAACAGGTCTTTTACTTCCAAGGAAGATTTTGCAGTAGTAACAACATCTTCACAGATAACGATACGAGCACCTTTTGGAATTTCAAACCCTCTTCGAAGTTCCATTTTTCCGTCCACACGCTCTGTAAAGATTGCCTCTATTCCAAGCTGTCTTCCCAATTCATAAGCTACGATAATTCCACCCATTGCCGGGCCTACCAATAAATCAGGTTTCAAATCTCTTAATTGTTCTGCAACCGGTTTTAATACTTGTGCCGCTTTATCGGGATAACGAAGAATTTTGGCACATTGTACATATTCTTTGGAGTGTTTTCCGGATGTCAACAAGAAATGTCCCTCCAATAATGCACCCGTCTCTTTTAAGATTTCTAACATAATACTCTCCCCCATTTTCTTAGTTAAATAATTCCTCTAATTTCATCAAAACTATGGATATGATTCTCTTTCATATAACGTTCTATACCTTCTACTAATTGCAATCCGGACATCGGATTGATAAAAGATGTTGTTCCGAACTGAACTAGATGTGCTCCTACCATTATAAACTTAATCACATCTTCCCAACTTTCTACACCACCCATTCCGATAACCGGAATGGAAACTGCTTTACTCACTTCTCTCACCATACGAAGAGCAATCGGACGAATTGCAGGTCCGGATAGTCCGGCTGTCACATTGTCAAAAACTGATTTTCTTTTATGAATATCAATTTCCAATGCATTGAATGTATTGACCAAACTTAATCCGTCTGCTCCGGCAGATTCCACTGCTTGTGCAACTTCTACCAAATGATGAGCATTTGGAGAGAGTTTAACAATAAGTGGAGTTGAAGTAATTTTTTTTGCCTCTTTTGTAATATATTCTGCATCACAGGCGTTCATTCCAAACGCCATTCCCCCAGCTTTCACGTTTGGACAGGAGATATTCAGTTCGATTAAATCCATCACTCTATGACTCTTATTATGTTCTTCCAGCAATTCTATGGCTTCCAAGTAACTTTCCAATGTAGAGCCTCCCACATTTGCCAAAATGACGGTGTCTTTTTCTCTCAAAAAATGGCTCTCATGTAAGATATAATCTTTCACTCCCGGATTTTGTAATCCAATAGAGTTCATAATTCCTGAAGGCGTCTCAACGATACGAATGCCGGAATTTCCATCTCTTGGTTCCAAAGTCAATCCTTTTGTTGAAATCCCTCCAAGTTTGGAAATATCATAGAATTCATTGAATTCACTTCCGAATCCAAATGTTCCCGATGCTGCTATCATTGGATTTTTAAATATTTTGCCCCATATCATCTGTTGCATCATTCCCACACAACCTCCCCTTGATGGAATACAGGTCCGTCTTTGCATACTTTTTTCATACCTAGCATTGTTTTGCAAGAACAGGACAAACAAGCTCCGATTCCACATCCCATGTGTCTTTCTAAGGAAACATAGGTATCGTCATGATGTTTCGAAACTGCCTCCATCATCTTTGACGGTCCACAGGTCAAAACGGTTTCCCATTCTTTCCATGAGACATCATCCAAGATGGTTCCTCCGATTTTGAAGTGAACATTCACACCTTCAAAAAGCGACTGTATATTTTGGATTTCTTTCTCTGTATATAGGTCTTCTCTTAAGCCGATATATAGTTTGGAATCGGGATTGTGTTTTGCACACAGATACAATGGTGCCATTCCGATTCCCCCACCAATCAAACATGTTTTCGTATCTAAGATTGGAAAGCCGTTTCCATAAGGCCCATGAATCGAAAGCCTCTCACCGACTTTTGACTGACTCAATACCTTTGTACCGCTTCCTTTCACTAGATATAAAAAGTGGATTCCTTCCTCATCAACATCGAAGACACTGATAGGACGAAATAATGTCATATTCGATTGCTCTTTTTTCAACATAAAAAACTGTCCTGCTTTGATTTCGTAACATCCTTTCAGTTTCAGATAATACAAATCTCTTGTTACTTCTCTGTTTTCTAATATTTCTACTTGTTGATACACTGCAAAAGCTCCTTTGCAAATTGTTGTGCTCTTCTTCTTAATTCCCGTTCGAACTCTCTTTCTTCTACCATTCCTGCAGTCATTCCTCTGGATACATTCACTACTCCATTTTGTCTGTCTGCAATCAAAGTTCGGATGTCTTCAATTTTTGCACCTTGTGCTCCGTATCCCGGTACAAGCAGAAACAGCTTGTCTGTATATGGTTTCATCGCATGGATGTCTTCAATGTTGTTCACTCCGACAACCGCTCCCATACAAGGAAGTTCACTTCCTGTATCACATTCTTTTCCCCATTGATAAATGGTGTCCAACACATTTTGGGAAAGAGTTTGCTCTGTTTGATTCAATTTCAAATCTTGGAAGTCTTTGGAACCGGGATTGGATGTTTTACCTAAAATAAAAGCTCCTTTGCCTTGTTTGAAGTATGGAAAATACGGAGAAACAGCATCCTTACCCATGTATGCGTTCAATGTTACAATATCCGCCTCAAAATCTCCCGTAAAATGTCCCTGTGCATACATTTCTGCAGTAGAACCAATATCTCCCCTTTTAATGTCAGCTATCACAATCTCTCCCTGACTGCGAATATAGCTGAGAATCCTTGCATAAGCTCGAAGTCCTGCCAAACCGTATGCCTCATAACAGGCAATCTGTACTTTATAGCAAGCTGCATACTCTTTGGTGTTATCTACAATTGCTTTTGCATATGCAAAAAAGTGCTCTTCTGCTTCAAATGTTCCATTTGAAATGGCAAGAGGAATTTGATTTTCTCTCAAATCAATTCCAACGCAAAGAGGACTTTTTTCAATCGCTCTTTTTTTAAGCTCGTTCATTATCATATGCAATTTCTCCTTTCACAATCGTTTTTTCGACAATTCCTCGCACTTCTTGTCCGTCATAAGGTGTATTTTTGCTTCGTGTTGTCAATTCTTCTTTCGAAAGAATTGTTTCTTTATCTGATACAAGAATCAAATCAGCGATATTTCCTTCCTGTACTCCTCTTTTTTTGTCAATCAATGTTGCCGGACGGACAGACATCAACTGTATCATTGTGTTCCAATCTATATTATGTTCAAAACATACTTTTCGAATCATAGAAAAGGCATTTTCAATATTGATGATTCCCGGTGCACCTTTTTTCTTATCATCATCCGAATGCGGAGCGTGGTCTGTTCCTACATAGTCTACATAACCTCTTTTGATTGCCTCTACAAGATACTCACTGTCCTCTTTTGTTGCAATCGGTGGATTGACACGGTAGGTCAAGCCATGACTGAACAAATGGTGTGGAGTTACTTCAAATGTAACATGTAAACCCATCTCTTTTGCTTTCACAATCGCTTCTACGGATGCCTTGCGACTGATGTGACAAAAATGTAAGTTTCCGCCGACCTCTTTCACAAGTTCAATGTTTCGAATGACCATCTCTGTTTCCGGTTCACTGTGATCCATAATCAAAAATCCTAATTCTTGTGATTTTGCCAATGCTTTTTTCATCACTTCGGCATTGTCTACATTTCTTCCATCGTCAGAAAAAATATTAGTCAAGGTCATCAGTTCTTTGAAGTCTACCAATTCTTCTCCACGCAATCCTTTTGTAACAGAACCTACTTGGCATACATCCAAATGAAGAGGTTTGCTATTGTTCAACACTTCCTGTACAATTTCAGGACAATCTGCAACCGGCTTGGTGTTTGCCATTGCAATCACATCGGTATACCCACCCTTCATACAGGCAATATCTGCTTCTTGATAAGTTTGTTTATAAGCAAATCCCGGATTTCTAAGATGAAAATGGCTATCTACAAAGGAAGGCAAAAGGTACAACCCCTCTGCCTCAATCATGTCAATTTTTTCTTTTGTAGATTTCACATAAGATAAAATAGATTCTTTTCCAACCCTAAAAATTTTATCATCCTTAACCAATACATCATCTACTCTATTCAATTCAGGAATTGTTGCATTTTGAATCCATAACATAATTGTTCCTCCATTCTTATGTTAGATTGTAATTACTCTATCACAGTATTCACAACTATATGCATGATCTTCTGCAGTTTTTTCGTGGAATTCCACACTCTCTACATACTCATGATTGGAGATACATTTTGGATTTGGACAAGTTGTGTATATTGTAGAATATTCCGGCTTGATTGGACGTGAAGAATCTTTTTCAGCTTCTTCAATCAGTTTCATAATCAATGCCATTCTGATATACATCCCATTTTTCGCTTGATCAAAGTATTTCGCACGCTTATCTTTGTCCACACCTTCTGTAATCTCATTTACTCTTGGAAGTGGATGCATAATAATAGCATCTTCTTTTGCCAACGTCATTTTTTCTTCATCTAGAATATATACATTCTTCAATCGTTCGTATGTTTCCAAACTGTCAAATCTTTCTTTTTGGATTCTTGTCATATATACAATATCCACTTTCGGTAGAACTTCTTCCAAATTGGTGCTCTCAAAGAAACATCCGCCTTTGATACCGTTCTTCACATATTCGGGCATTTCCAACTCTTTTGGTGATACGAAAAAGAATGTATTGTTATCATATTTCGTCATCGCTTCAACAAGAGAGTGAACTGTTCTACCATATTTCAAATCTCCTACCAATGCGATATTCAAATTATCCAAACGACCTTTTTCTTTATAGATAGTTAGCAAGTCAGTCAATGTTTGTGTCGGATGTTGATGGCCTCCATCTCCTGCATTGATCAATGGAACATCCAAAATTTCAGTAACAAGTTGAGGTGCTCCTTCCATCGGGTGTCTCATAACAATCAAGTCGGTATAGCAAGCTACTGTTTGAACAGTGTCTTTCAAAGATTCTCCTTTTGCTACAGAAGAATTTTTAACTTCTGACAATCCGATAATTTGTCCTCCCAAACGAAGCATTGCTGTTTCAAAACTGAATTTTGTTCTGGTAGAAGGCTCAAAAAATAAGGTAGCCATGACTTTTCCTCTCATCTTATCCAAATAATTTTGGGGATGCAAAGAAATATCTTGTCCTACCTTAATCAATTCCGCTAATTCTTCAATTGTAAAATCATTAATTCCGATTAAATGTTTCATTACTTATTCCTCCTTGATAGTCTCTCGTACTACATTAAAAGAGCAAACATAAATTGTGTTCTTTTTTGTATTTTATTTTACATAAATATTACTTTATTGCACTTTTTTTGTCAATAATATTATCAAAAAAGAAATTTCTTTTTCTTAAATTGTAAATGATAAAACCTGTATTGAGCAGTCTATGTCTGACAATTAAAATTACAAAATATTTCTTTTTGAAACATTACATTTTTAAAAAAGAATCTATAATATGTCAAAACTCCATGTCCAACTAATATAGTTCACAAATTTTTTATTCTATCATAATCAACAACTTATCATTATATTTCTATTTATAGCGAATTCTCATCATTATAACAAAAATTCCTCTATTTTCATTTAAATTTCATTGTTTTTCGTTTTATTTTCTCGTCCTAGGGTATAATGAAACAAGAAAGTGATAAATAAATTAACAATAAATTAGTTATTATAAGGGGGATATTATGAGTATTTTACAAGATTTTATAAAAACTGGTGATTGGAAAGGTGAAAAACACGTTCCGGTAATTACATGTGCTGATACATTTAAAGCTGGAGAAGTTACAGATATTACTTTATCTATCGGAGATGCTATTTCTCACCCAAATACTGTTGAACATCATATCGCTTGGTTCAAACTATTCTTTGTTGCAGAAGGCAGCAAAAACGTTGTTGAACTTGGTGATGCTCATTTTGATTCTCACGGAGAAGCAAATTTATTTTCTGAACCAAAAGCAGTATTCTCTGTAAAACTTCCTTCTTCCGGAAAATTAGTTGCATTAAGCTACTGCAATCTTCACGGATTATGGGAAAATGTGAAAGAAGTTACAGCTGAATAATATTATTTGTTTATTGGGCATATAGGATGATTGTTCTATATGCCTTTTTTATACTGCTCTAAAAGATGTTCCATTTCTTTATTGTTATTCCTGTTTTTAATCGTTATTCCTATTCGTAGTTGTTGTTTCTCTTCTTATTCACTATTTTTATGGACAATAAAATGACATTACCTTTTGACAGCTATTCGATAGTACAATTCAAATGCTTCTATTTTTAACAAATTCATTTTTTTCTTAACTGTTTTTCTTCATTTATTTCTTATTTTATGAACTACTTTATTTCCTTATTTACACCCGATTTTATGATACTACTTTACTTGATTTTTGTATTGATTCCTTAAATTTTTTTCATTTATAGCTTTTTCTTATTATCAAAAAATAAATACTGTCTTTAATTTTTAGAAATTATAGTAATCAAGTTTAGTTATCCATTGAAATAATATTTTATTATCTAATATATTTCATTTTACTCATTTTTTAAATTCAAATTTACTCTTTCTATTTTGTTCTATCCTATCTGTTATTCTCCTAGCAAAACAATTTTCGTTTCACTCTATTTATTTTTCCTCTTATTCTTTCTGTTTTCTTCTATTCTCTTTTTTCTTACAGTAATACAAAAAACCTTAGATACAAAAGAAATGTTTTGCATCTAAGGTTTCTGTTTTCTTATTTTTAACTTTCAACTTTTAGTTTCCTAATGATTTTTAGCAAATTATCTCAAAAAGTTGTTCTTATTTTTCAAGATATGCTTCTTTATAGTTTACAGGTCCTGTAATAGATTTTGGTGCATTTTTGATTGTTGTTCTCTTTAAGTTAGCATTTGTATAGTAGTAAAGAGGAATAACTGGCATTTCTTCCATCAAAATTGCTTGAGCTTCTAACATTGCATCATCTCTTTCTTTTCCAAGAGTAGATTTTGCTTTTGAAATTAACTCATCATATTTAGGGTTATTGAATTTAGCATCATTGTTTCCGGAAGTTTTAATCCACATATCCAAGAATGTCATTGGATCTACATAGTCTCCAATCCATCCGTGACGAGCTATTGTGTAGTTTCCTTCATTTCTAGATGTTTGGAATACTTTCCACTCTTCGTTACGAAGTTCTACATTGATTCCAAGGTTTTGTTTCCACATAGCTTGAAGTGCTTCTGCAATCGCTTTGTGTCCTTCACCTGTGTTATAAAGAACTTCGATTGTTGGGAAGCCTTTTCCGTCAGGATATCCTGCTTCAGCCAACAATTGTTTTGCTTCTGCAACTTTAGAATCATCTGTTGCAATACCATAATCTCCGGCAGCTTCTTGGAAATCAGTTTTTCCGTCAGACATTGGAACTCCTTTTGGAACGAATCCAGTTGCAGGAATTTGACCTGCTTTTGTTACTTCGTCAACAAGAGCTTGTCTGTTAATTGCAAGTGCTAACGCTTTTCTTACTTTTGGATTGTTAACTGGTTCTTTTTCCATGTTGAATACATAGAAGTATGTTCCCAAGTAAGGTACAATTTCAAAGTTTGGATCATTTGCTTCTTTCAAAACAGTAATTTTTTCTGATGGAACTGCTGACATAAAGTCAATTTCGCCTGCTTCGAACGCAGCTACTGCTGTAGAAGCTTCAACGATAAATACATAGTCAACTCCGTCTAATTTTACTTTATCTGCATCATAGTAAGTTTCACTTTTTACAGTTTTCAAAACATCATCATGTTTCCATTCTGAAACTTTGAATGGTCCATTTCCGATATAAGTATCTACATTCAAAGCCCATCCTTCAGGATCTGCAGATACGATATCTTCTCTTACTGGCATATAAACAGGGAATTCTGTTAATTGTAGGAAGTATGGTGTGATGTTTTCTAATGTAACTTCCAATGTTTTGTCATCAATTGCTTTTACGCCCAATTCATCAACAGGTTTTTCTCCTTTGTTGATAGCTTCTCCGTTTTTAAGGTAGTACAATTGGTAAGCATATTCAGCAGCAGTTGCAGGATCAACTACTCTTTTCCAAGCATATACGAAGTCACCAGCTTTTACCGGTTGTCCGTCAGACCATTTAGCATCTCTTAAATGGAATGTATATGTCAAGTTATCTTCACTGATTTCCCAAGATTCAGCCATTCCAGGAATAGCTTGTTCATGTTCATCCAAACGGCAAAGTCCTTCAAATACAGTACTAATTATTTGGTGACCGTCTGCAGCTGTATTTAATGCAGGGTCAATTGTTTTTGGTTCAGAAGCTAAGTTGTGAGTAATTACTCCACCGCCGGCAGATCCACCGTCTCCTCCATCTGTTGAACCACCGCAACCTGCAAATAGGGAAATTCCCACTGCAGCTGCTAATGTAAGTGCCAATAATCTCTTCTTCATTTTTTTCCCTCCTAAAGTTATCATTAAAATTTGAAAGTTAAAATAATATATATATTGGTAATAGTTTACCCATATATGACTGTTTTATTTGTCATTGTATAAATGACATGCACAATAATGTCCAGGTGATAGTTCTTTTGTGACAGGTTCTTCTGTAGCACAAATATCCATCGCATACTGACATCTTGTTCTGAATCGACATCCTGAAGGTGGATTGATTGGACTTGGTACATCTCCCTCTAACAGGATTCTTTGATTCTTTTTAGCTACTTCCGGATCAGGAATTGGAATCGCTGACAACAAAGCCTGTGTATATGGATGTTTCGGATTGCTATACAATTCATCAGCATATGTTAATTCTACAATTTTTCCAAGGTACATTACACCGATTCTGTCAGAAATATGTTTTACCATGGAAAGGTCATGCGCAATAAATAAATAGGTCAGTCCTCTTTCTCTTTGAAGATCTTCCAACATATTGATAACCTGTGCTTGAATCGAAACATCCAAAGCTGAAATCGGTTCATCACAGATGATAAATTCCGGTTCAACTGCCAATGCGCGTGCAATACCAATACGTTGTCTTTGTCCTCCTGAAAATTCATGAGGATAACGAGCGGCGTGATCCGGATTCAAACCTACTGCATCCAACAAATCTTCTACGATTTTTTGTCTGGTTTCCGGTGTTCCAAGGTTGTGAATATCTAGAGGTTCTCTGATGATATCCCCAACTGTCATTCTTGAGTTCAAGGATGCATAAGGATCTTGGAAAATCATTTGAATTGCTTTGCGATATTTCTTCATTTCAGATGGTTTTAACTTCGTAATATCTTCCCCTTTGAAGATAATACTTCCATCTGTCGGTTCGTACAAACGAATGATGGTTCTTCCGGTGGTAGATTTTCCACATCCGGACTCTCCAACCAACCCTAAGGTTTCACCTTTACGAATTTGGAAGGATACATCATCTACTGCTTGCACATATTTTTTATCTTTTTTCAAAAAACCACTGGATACATCAAAATATTTTTTTAAGTTTTTGATCTCTAATAAAACTTCTGCATTTTCGTTATACATGTGCTACCCCCTTTTGAAATCCTTCAACTTTAGGTGCATCCTTGTGAAGCAACCAACAAGCTGACTTATGTGTTTCCGATACTTGAACAAAAGGTGGTAATTTTTGCATACACACTTTCATCGCATGTTCACAACGAGGTGCAAACGGACAACCTGCCGGCGGTTTCAACAAGTCCGGAGGTGTTCCTTCAATCGGAATCAATCGTTGTTTGTCCTCTTTATCTACTAATTTCGGAATAGAGCGAAGTAGCCCTAATGTATATGGATGTTGTGGAGAATAGAAGATTTCGTTTGTTGTTCCTTCTTCCATAATCAATCCACCATACATAACGATAATTCTGGAACATACATCGGCAACTACCCCCAAGTCATGAGTAATCAAAATAATAGATGTTTCCAAATGAGTTTTCAAATCTTTCATCAACTCTAGGATTTGCGCTTGGATAGTAACGTCAAGTGCTGTTGTAGGTTCGTCTGCAATCAATAGAGAAGGCTCACAAGAAAGTGCCATCGCTATCATCGCTCTTTGTCTCATCCCACCGGAAAATTCGTGAGGATATTGTTTCAATCTGCTTTCCGGAGATGGAATACCTACCAAACGTAGCATTTCTATTGCTTTTTTTTCCAGTGCTTCCCCACTCAACTTTTGGTGAGTACGAATCGCTTCTTTAATTTGGTTACCAATAGTGAATACCGGATTCAATGATGTCATTGGATCTTGGAATATCATAGAGATTTCATTTCCACGGATTTTTTGCATTTCTTTTTCATTCTTATTCTCTAAATGCTCTCCTTTGAAAATCATTTCTCCACCAACTACTTTTCCAGGATATACCAACAATTTCATAAGAGATAACGAAGTTACTGATTTTCCGGAACCTGATTCTCCTACGATTCCGATTGCCTCTCCCTTATCTAAGTGAAAGCTGACTCCACGAATGGCTTTTACCTCTCCAACGTGTGTAAAAAAGGAGGTGTATAAGTCTTTTACTTCTAACAATTTGTTTCCCATTTCTAATTTCCTCCCTTACTTACGCATTTTTGGATCTAACGCATCTCTCAAACCATCCCCTAAGAAGTTAAAGGACAAGATAATTAAACAAAGTGCCATCGCCGGAAATAACAACAAATGCGGATAGATAGCAAATTTATCTAATACATCGTTACACAAACTTCCCAAAGATGCTCTTGGAGCAGATATTCCAAGTCCGATAAAAGAAAGGAATGCTTCTGTAAAGATTGCACTTGGAATAGACATTGTAAGGTTTACGATAATTGGACCTAAAGCATTTGGAATTAAATGCTTGAACAAAATTCTGCTTCCGGATGCTCCTAATACTCTCTCAGCCATAACATACTCTTGCTCTTTCAAAGAGAAGATTTGACCTCTAACGATACGAGCCATACCAATCCAATAGATGGTTCCTATTGCAATTAAGATGTTTTTCATTCCTTTGTTTTCCGGCATCATAACCATCAACAAGATTACATATAATGTCAAAGGAATGGTACTCATAATATCAACGATTCTCATCATGATATTATCTATCTTTCCACCCAAATATCCTGCAACTCCACCATAACTAACTCCGATAGTAAAGTTGATAACTGATGCTACAATACCAACCAATAATGATACTTTTGTACCATACATTACACGAATAAACAAATCACGTCCATGTGCATCCGTTCCGAAAATATGTTGCAAGGAAGGTCCCTGATTTGTATTAGACAAGTCTTGAACATCGTATGCATACGGATAAACGTATGGCAATATAAAAACTAAGATTGTCAAAAATATTAAGAAAAACATAGAAACAACTGCTAATTTGTTTTGTTTCAATCTTCTCCAAACATCCTGCCAATATGTCAAGGAAGGACGGACAATTTTTTCTGCATCTTTTTCTTCTTGTGTCGCTAAGACAAAATCTTCTGTCTGTAACACAATTTCATTCATTGATTCCATTCAAATACCTCCCCTTCCTATTTGTTAATTTTAATTCTTGGATCAATCAATCCGTAAACTAAGTCTACGATAAAAATAAATACTACCAAAATCAATGAGTAAAAAATAGTAACTCCCATGATAACTGTATAGTCACGGTTACTGATACTTTCTACGAACATACGTCCCATTCCGGGTACTGCAAATATCTTTTCAATAATGAACGAACCTGTCAAAATCCCCGCTGTCAAAGGTCCTAAATAAGTTACAACAGGTATCAATGCATTTTTTAATGCATGTTTAAACACTACAACTGTTTCTGTCAATCCTTTTGCTCTTGCTGTACGAATATAGTCTTGGTTGATTACTTCCAACATGGAAGATCTTGTCAAACGTGCAACATACGCAATGGAACTTACTCCCAACGCAATCGTTGGCATAATTCTACTTTTCCAACTCACCCAACGGGAAGTAGGCAACACTTTTAATCTTGTACCAAATACATAGATCAGCAATGTCGCTAACACGAAGCTCGGTATCGTAACTCCCACAATGGCGAAAAAAATCATTGTCCTATCTATCCATGTTCCCTGTTTTAGTGCTGCAATTACTCCAAGCGGAATTCCAACTATTACGATAAGCAGAATTGCCAATCCTCCCAATTCAGCAGAGATAGGAAATCCGTCGCCAATCATGTCGTTTACTGTACGACCATTGTATTTCATTGACGGTCCAAAGTCTCCCTTTGCTACTCCGGATACATAATCAACATATTGCTGACTCAACGGCTTATCCAAATTGTACTTTTCCAATAGTGCCTTTTCAATTGCAGGTGGTAGTTTCTTTTCCCCCGTAAACGGATTGCCCGGTATGGAATGCATCATCACAAATGTTAATGTAATAACAAAAAATAATGTGATAAACATTGAGACAACCCTTCTTACAACATAGCCTCCCATAACATTTTCTCCCTCTTTCCTTTGAATGAATCAGAATCTCTATTATGAATCGCAAAGTTCAAATATTGTTCATTTTGCTCAATATTCATTTTTTTCTAAATTCAATGTTTTTTTAGACAATTCTGATAATAATGAAAGATAGCAACCGAGTTTTACAAAGATTCAAGATTGCTATCTTGATTTTCTATATATTACCACAGGTTTGAAAAAAAATCTATCTTTTTTCCATTGAAAAATCAAATATTTCATATTTCTTTACGATTTTTTGTTTAATTCATAATATTTTGTTATTCTTGAAAATTACAAAATCACTCTATTTTATCGTGTTTTTAATCGTTTTTATTTCATTCTCATTTTATAATATGAATAATGAAATATTTTTTTGATTCAAATACAATTCAATTATAACTTCTATTCTAAAAATGATGTTGTATCTTACATTTGATTCTTTCAATTCGTCTAAATAATATTTTTTGTTTGTCAATGAAAGATTTTTTTCGTTGTTAGAAGTATAGATTGTTAATTGTAAATCACAATTTTCTTTGCTTTTTATTCTCAAATAATAATCTATACAATTTTACTTTCATTTTTTATACTCTTTCTCAAATACTTTTTTTCTTGAAAAATGTTTCTATTTGTTATTCTATTTTGCTCCTCTTCTATTCTTTTATTCGTATCAATCTCAAACGTTTGAAGTCCAAACCATGTATTTCCAATCTGCTTCTGTTTGAGTTTTCTAATATTTTATTCTTGATATATCACGTTATTTTTTTCACTATAATTCTAATCTTTTTTGGAGTTCAATTCAATATTTATTCTTGTTTTGTGTTCTAGTGAAATAATATGCAATGAAAGACCATTGTATCATTCAAATCTTTCCAATGCTATCATGATGCAATGATATCTGTATTTCAGTGGGCTAGTTTTATAAAGCCGATTATTTCTTTACAAAACTAACTACTTTAGAAAAAAGAAGATTCCTTAGATCAATCTAAGAAATCTTCTTTTTAACTTTTTATTCCTCTGTTTTCATCATGACATCTTTCATAATTTCATCAAGATCTGTAATGACATCGTGAATATCATCTGTCGTTTCACCAATTAGAATATCATCTCTGTCTGTCAAAAATTCGTCTTTTATTTGTTCATCCAGTTCATATTCTTTTTGAACCTGAAATTCATCAATATTTGCATTATCTAAAGTAGCTTCTCCACCAACTAAAGATTTATATCGTTTCATTCCAGTTCCGGCAGGTATCAATTTTCCGATGATTACATTTTCTTTCAATCCAATCAATCGGTCTTTCTTTCCTAAGATAGCAGCTTCTGTCAAAACTCTTGTTGTTTCTTGGAAGGATGCTGCAGATAGGAAGGAGTCAGTTGCTAAAGATGCTTTTGTAATTCCAAGTAAGTTTCGTTTAAATGTTGCAGGAGTTTTTCCTTGTTCTTTCAATGCTTCCGTTTCTCTCATTACTTCAGAATAATCTACCAATGTTCCCGGCAAGAATTGAGAATCTCCTGACTCTTCAATTTTTACTTTTGACAACATTTGGCGTACGATGATTTCAATGTGCTTGTCATTGATATCAACCCCTTGAAGACGGTATACTCTTTGTACTTCTTTGACGATATAGTTTTCTACTCCTGTTACTCCGTTTACTTCCAAAATGTCATTTGGATTGATGGAACCTTGAATCAAAGCTTGTCCAGCCTCAATCTGTTGTCCTTCTTTTACACGAAGAATGGAGCCGTAAGGGATAGTATAACGTTTCTCTTCCTGTTCTCTTTGAACTACAACTTCTTTTTTCTTGTTTGTTTCTTCGAAATGAACGGTTCCTGCAATTTCTGATATCATTGCAAGTCCCTTTGGTTTTCTCGCTTCAAATAATTCTTCAACACGAGGAAGACCTTGTGTGATATCTCCTCCGGCAACTCCACCGGTATGGAAAGTACGCATTGTAAGCTGTGTTCCCGGTTCTCCGATAGATTGCGCTGCAATGATACCGACAGATTCTCCCACTCCTACCATTTTACCGTTGGCAAGGTTTCGACCGTAACATTTTGCACAAACGCCGTATTTTGATTTACATTGTAATACAGAACGAAGTTTTACCTTTTCGATTCCTGCATCAATAATTGCAGTTGCAATTTTTTCTGTAATCATATCCTCTTTAGAAACAAGTAACTCACCTGTTTTTGGATCATAAATATCATCACATGGATAACGCCCTACGATACGATCGTATAGTTTTTCAATTACCTCATTTCCATCAGTAAATGCTGCTACTTCGATTCCATCTTCTGTTCCACAATCAATTTCACGAATGATAACATCTTGGGCAACG
>NZ_DBHIIC010000020.1:0-25186 GCF_057248345.1 Filifactor sp.
CTTTTAAGAGTATTAGAAATCAAGTGTTTCAAGAATAAAATAAACTCTTATGACTCGATTAACTTTATGCGTGATTTTAAGGTGGTAAATAAAGGTGATAATACATATATCAATATCTCAAGAAACCAATCCCTTAATGAAAAAATCAAAAAAAATGGTTGGCTTTAGCAATCTTGATGCCCTCTACTTAACACAGGCTGAAATCGACAATTTCTTTCAAAACTGCATGCTCTTGGACACCTAGAGTAACTAGGTTTTGAGAGAAACGACGGAAGTCAGAGTCTATTATTATTTATATTCCCTCTACCGTCTAATTTTTTCTCCATGTGTTTGGTAGGAAGATGATAACCATTGGGAACAGTTCCAATCTTCCTGCAAGCATATCAAACGATAGGACAAGCTTACTAATATCCGTCAGACTGCTGAAATTATCGACCGGTCCAACTACCCCAAGTCCGGGCCCTACATTGTTCAAACAACAGGACACTGCACCGAAGGTACTCAGTAAATCCATTCCCTGTGCTAACAGTGCTAATATCGAAATCACCAAAATACAAACATAGAGGTTCAAAAATGCTTGCATTTCTTTCAATACGGAAGGTGGGATAGGGTTGTTTTCGATTTGAATACTGAATACTCTGTTAGGATGTTGTATTTGTCGAATTCCCATAACAGTATTCTTTATCATAAGAGCAATCCGTGATACTTTGATTCCTCCACCGGTGGAACCTGACATAGCACCGATATACATCAACAGCAGAATAATTCCTTGTGACAGAAATGGCCATTGCTGATAGTCTCTTGTGATGAATCCGGTGGTCGTTATAACGGACGCCACTTGGAAAGATGACCCTCGAATGGCCTCTCCCCAACTTCCTGCAACTGTTCTAATATTGAAACTGATTAAAATAATTGCACCTAAAATAATAAGCAGATAATATCGAAGTTCCTCACTTCCAAAACATTCTTTGAATTTTTTTAACAATAAAAAGTAGAAAAGCTGGAAGTTGATTCCGAACAATATCATAAATATTGTGATGACAGTTTCGATATAAACGCTGTCAAAGTAAGCGATACTTGCATTATGTGAGGAGAAACCTCCCGTTCCTGCTGTCGAAAACGCATGAATCCAACAGTCGAAAAAACTCATTCCTCCTACATACAAAAATCCTACTTCAATTACTGTCAATACGATATAGATTCCGTACAAAATTCGTGCCGTAAGAGATATTTTGGAAACCAATTTTCCAACTTTATGTCCCGGAACTTCGGCTTTCATAATATACATACTGTTGACACTGCTCTGTGAAAAAAGAGCGAACGCAAAGACAAGTACTCCCATTCCACCAATCCAGTGCGTAAAACTTCTCCAAAACAGAAGTCCTTTGGACATCACTTCAATATCCGTTAGGATTGTGGAACCTGTCGTGGTAAAACCTGATACCGTCTCAAAAAAACTGTCTACATAGCTTGGTATCTCTCCTGTCAAATAAAAGGGTAAAGCACCACATAATGACAGTATAAGCCATGTTGTCGCTACAATAACAAGACCTTCTTTCGCATAGAACTCCGATTTATCCGGTTCTGCATAGGATAAGGCCGAACCAATCACAGTCAATCCGACACATATCATGAACAGTGTATTCGCAATAGGTTCTCTGTAATAAACGGACACCAATGTCGGAACCAGAAGTAACAACGCTTCAATGCGAATCATTTTTCCAATAAGATACCGTATCATTCTATAGTTCATAATCATTTCCTTCCAAAATATCATTTAAATCCCGTAAATATTTTTGTGTTGTTACAACGATTACTCTGTCATGTTCACAGATAATATCTTTCCCTGTCGGATAAATCAGTGTGTTTCCTCTCAAAATATATGGAATCAAAATATGTTCTTTCAATTTCATTTCTTCCAAAGTTACTCCGATTTGTTCAAATTTATCTGACACATAGAATTCAAGTGCCTCTACTTGGTTGTTAATAATTCGATAAAGTCTTTCTACATTACTTCCTTGTGTATTTTGTTTTGCTCTTACATAGCGCACAATTCGTGTTGCCATAATGTGTTTCGGTGTGATATAGCTTGAAAGTCCTACTTTTTCGATGATTGGAACAAGGTTGATTCTACTGATTTTGGTAACAATTTTTGGTACACCGAGGCTCTCAGCATAGATTGATGTCACAATATTTTCTTCATCAATTCCTGTCAATGTAACACAGGCATCATATCGTGCCAATCTTTCTTCATCCAATACTTCGTGCAAGGTTCCATCATTGTGGACAATCGTCGCTTCTTTCAATTTTTGACTCAATTCCAAGCATCTGTGTTCATTACGTTCGATAATTTTAACTTTGATACCCTGTTTAATCAATTTTTGTGTCAAGTAATAGGAAATCTTGCCTCCTCCTATCATAAGAACATCTCGAACATTCTTCTTATAAACTCCTTGTTGTTTGAAGAATAGGATTAGTTGCTGTGTTGTTCCGGTTACATAAATTCCATCGCCTTCTTGCAAAACGAAGTCTCCACGTGGGATAAACACTTCTGAATCTCTGGTAACAACACAAATCAAAATGTCCAATTTGGATGATTTGCGTAATTCATTTAAGGATACACCAATCAAATCACTGTTTTCACTGATTCTTCCTTCTACGATGTTGACACGTCCCTTTGCAAAGGTTTCAACAGTCGATGCAGACGGGAATTGTAACATACGAAAAATGTCGTTTGCCGCCTCAAATTCCGGATTGATTACCATATCAATTCCCATTTCATCTTGCAACAACTCAAGTTGCAAAGAATACTCCGGATTTCTAACACGTGCTATAGTATCCTTTACACCCAACTTTTTCCCAATAATACAACAAAGCATGTTAATTTCATCTGAGTTTGTTACTGCAATCAACATATCCGCTTTCTTAATTTGTGCATTGAGTAACACATCATAAGATGCACCGTTACCGACAGTACCTATAATATCGTAGGTATCTACCAGTTTTTCGACCAATTCTATTTTTTCGTCAACAACAACAATATCATGCTTCTCTTTAGAGAGGTTTTCAATAAGAGCTTCTCCTACTTTTCCGGCTCCAATAATTAAAATATTCATAAGTTCCTCCACGAAAAAATCTATCTTTTTTCTGTTCTTTCTTTAAAATAGTATCATATTCTTAAGTGTTTGTTCTATGATTTCTTTTTCTATTTCTATTGTGCCTGTCCGTTTTTTGACAAACATCTGATTCACAATAGGATCGGTTCGACAATCTATGACCAAAGTCTATTGACTTATCCCACTGAAAAGCTCATCATTGTGTAGAAAAAGAAATCCCATTCACTCCGAATTGGCAGAGTATGACACCAAAAACATACCTTTCATTATATACTATTTTCTCTATGATGATATACTTTTTTTAAGAAATTTATATTTTTTATAGTAATATTGCGATAAATATGTATTTTCCAACTGTTTCAATAATAAAAAAATCTCCTTTTCATAAAAGGATGAGCAAATCATATTATTCTAAGTGTTTTGATTCTATTTTCCCATTCTATTTTCCCATTCTATTTTCCCATTCTATTTTTCTATTCTATTTTTCTATTCTATTTTTCTATTCTATCTTTCTATTCTATCTATTTTTCTATTCTATTTTTCTATTCTATTTTTCTATTCTATTTTTCTATTCTATCATGCTATTTCGATTTCTATTCCAATTTTTGATTCTAACTATTTATTCTGTTCTTTCACTCAGTGTTTCAGATTTATATTGAATTTGACATCTCAACTCGTTGTAAAAGAGGCAAAAGTCAATGTCCTACAACAAGAGCATAACTTCAGTCCATCAAACTGATTTCAAAACTTGAAAACAGCAATTTCATAAATAGATAGTCACACTACAATAAGTATATTATTATAAAACAACACAACAAAACATACTATATATAGTGCGTCTTGTCGTGTTGTATACTGTTATATGAGAACATCAGCCATTTCTTCCAATAACATTAATCGAAAGAGTTGATGAGGGAAGGTAAGTCTTGAAAAACTCACTCGAAGATTTGCTCTCTGCTTGACTTCCTCGCTCAAACCGACACTTCCTCCAATAATAAAGCTTAGTCCTTTTCCCCGAGTTCTACTCTGACGGAACAAATCGTTCCACTTCTCTTTTGTCATTAGTTTCCCATCAATATCCATTGCAATAGCGATGTTGAATCGGTTAAGCCTACTTAGTATTTTTTGACCTTCTCTCTGACGAATCATCATCAATTCTTTTTCAGATGCCGTTTCAGGAACTTTTTCATCCTCCAACTCAATCAATTCCACTTCTTCTCGTTTGGAGATTTCATTCAAAAAATACTGTTGTCCTTCTCTTAGATAGGATTCCTTCAAAGCTCCTACCACAATCACTTGTATCATATTCCATCTCTCATTCTTGAACGTGTTTTATCTATTGGTTTACACTTTTTTGATACCGCAGTAAACAAAGTCTACCATTCTAACTCCAATTCTACAGGGCAGTGGTCAGAACCCAAAATTTCACTATAAATTTTTGCACCTTTTAAGTTGTCTTTCAGCTCTTTTGAGGTCAAGAAATAGTCAATTCTCCATCCGGCGTTGTTCTTTCTTGCATTAAAACGATAAGACCACCAACTGTATGCGCCTTCCAACTCAGGATAGAAGAAACGGAAGGTATCAATAAATCCCGAATCCAAAAGTGTGCTCATCTTTGTTCTCTCTTCCATAGTAAATCCGGCATTTTTTTGATTTGCTTTAGGATTTTTTAAGTCAATTTCCTGATGTGCAACGTTCAAATCTCCACATACGATGACAGGTTTGGTTTCATTCAATCGAAGAAGATAAGAACGAAACTCATCTTCCCATACCATTCGATAATCTAATCTCAACAGTTCATTTTTGGAATTTGGTGTATAGACAGTTACCATATAGAATTTGTCAAATTCCAATGTAATAACACGACCTTCCTGATCGTGCTCTTTGATTCCCAGTCCGTAACTTACAGAAAGAGGCTCTTGTTTGGTAAAAATTGCCGTTCCGGAATACCCCTTACGCTCCGCATAGTTCCAATACTGATGATAACCATCCAATTCCAAGTCGATTTGTCCTTCCTGCAACTTTGTTTCTTGCAAGCAGAAAATATCTGCATCTGTTTCCTTAAAAAAATCTAAAAAACCTTTTTTGACACATGCCCTGATTCCATTAACATTCCAAGATATGAGTTTCATAGTATCTCCTTTTCTTAACTTGTCTCGTTATTTTTATTTGATTGTTTTTCCTTATCATTGATTCGTTTCCATTCCACTTTTTATGAATATCACTGAGTTCTCTTTGAGATATTTCCTCTATATTTTATCTTTTGTTTGATGTTTTTATTCAGCAAAACTTCAATACTACTTAATTATAGATACCCTGTTTGTATTGTTTTGTACCATAATATGATTAAGTTCCTGTTTATCATTTCATCATAATGCTACGTTTCGTCTTGTTTCAATCCGTATTCATTGAAAGAGTATCTTTTTTTCTATTCTTTATTCCTATTATTTTCGATTCTCAAAAAAAGTGGACATAACGTCCACTTTTTAAATACTAGTTTCAATCTACTCTCTTAACATTCTATATTCCATGTTTTAAGCAAGGATATCATCTCTTCTATTTGGCTTTCTTCTTGCAAAGTTACACTATAATGTACTCCATCCCTTACAAAAGAAATCTTACAGATATTCTTTTCCTCCAAGATTTCCTCCTTCATCTCTGCAAGGTCTTTTTTTGTCATGCCGGCTTTGAAGTATTGTAGTGTCTGTGCCGGATATTTCAAAATGAAATCAAGATACTTTACTGCAATTTCTTCTTGAATAATCGGTTTCATCATCGCAATCTTAGCTCCCATTTCCAATGAAATCTTCCCTCTATAGAACCAATCTAACAGAATTGGATTGAGATTTTCCAGTTTTCGATAACGATCGATATGTCTACCACTCATCTGAAAGCTCTCTGCTACAATTTCTCTCGTCTTTCTGCTTTTGTAATCTCCTGTGTTTTCTTTTCTTTTCTGTTGGATAATTTTATATTTTTCTATAATACTTCTGGTCAATAACTTTTGTCCCAGTTGTCGTTGCGCATAGTTTGCATCAATGATAATTTCTCTTGCATCTTCTTCTGACAAATCTTCTTTGATGATAGCATAAATTTCATCAAAATCTTTGGCGCTTAATTGACTGATGTCAACTCCGTTCAATTCACCCTGTTTCTCAGACTTTAACTCCTGTATTTTGCTTCGAATAAAACGATAGGCTCTTACTCGGTTATGTCCGGATAAAATCATTGTCTTGTCTTGTTTCTTTTGAACTACAATAGGGTGCAACAAGCCATGTACCAAGATGGAATGTACCAACCGATCGAATTCTTCTCCTTGTAATGCCGGATAAAAATTCCATTCTTCCGGTGCTGACTCCAGTTTATCAATTTGGATGCGAACAATATTGTCCTGTTCTTCTGTAAGGATGTTTTCTTTTTGTGTGGCTAAAGAATATTCAGGCCGTCTTGCGTTTCCAAAATTCATTTTGGAACCCAAATCAAGCTTTTTCATTGACACGTTTCACAACCTCCTTCGCAAAGTCCATATATTGTATTGCAGCTTTGCTGTTTGGAGAAAACTCCAATACTGCAATACTGTTCCACTGTGCTTTTTCAACAGATGTATCTAAGTTGATTTTGGTGTGAAACAACATATCTTTTCCAAATACGCTTTCAATCAATGCTTGTCCTCTACTATTCATAATTTTATTGCTCGGTTTATACAAGGTTGTCAAAATTCCAAGAACTTCCAATTTTTCATTCATGACTGAAAATTGATTGAAAAAATCTAGGAAGGTGCGAATCCCTCTAATTCCAAACATCGCCATTGGAACAGGTATGATGACATAGTCACATACATTCAATATGTTTGCAGATAAATCTCCCAAGTAGGTAGATGTATCGAATATGATAAAGTCATATTCATTTTTAGCTACCAAGTCCGAACTGATTTTCTTCAATAAAAACTCACGTTGAAATTCATGATGTAAGTCGTACTCTATTTTACTGATATAGTCATCTCCGGATACAATATCTACATTATCATATCTTGTTGGAGTGATATATTTTGATAAATCGTCTTTATTTTTCATTGCTTGATAGATGGTTTTGTTGAAATCAATCAGTTGTAAGCCAAATTCTGTCAACGTTTCGTCGACTGTGAATCCCATCGTATTTGTCAAGTCCATTTGGGAGTCGCAGTCGATTGCAAGAACTTTGTATCCTAATTGCCCTAATGCGATGGATAACATAGATGCTGTGGTGCTCTTTCCGGATCCACCTTTAGAATTTGCAATGGAAATCACTTTTGTTTTTTTCTTTGCAGAATGCTTTGCCATAGCGATTCCTCCTTTTTCTATATACTATTTTATCATATCATACCTTGTCTTAATATGCTATTATTTCTCCTTGAATGTTCCCGTCAAAATGAAAGATTGGTCGAAATACCGTTCTTATTTCTCCCTTTTCTTTTTTCTTATTCTTCTTTTTTTACGATTACTTGTTGTCAACTAATTGTCAATCGTATTATTTGTTGTTGTTTCTCTATATACCCATGTTTTATGTTTTTTTTTTTGATATTTTCTGCTATTATCCGGATTTCTTTTTTTCTCTTTCACAACTACAAATAAAGATGGCTCTTCCTCTACAACTCTTTTTTCTCTCCTTATCTTCCACCCTGAATTTTTCTGTTACGGTTCAACTTTGCTCTTTTTATTGGATAAATTTTGACATTGTTCGATGTTTTGTTGTAAACTATAACAAACAATGTTATCGTCCACTGTGGTTGAATTGCAACTTGAAACAAAGTTCAGTTGCTTTTCTAAAATTTCAGAAGGAGAGATGAATGATGAAAAATACTATTTTAATTATTGAAGATGAAAAACCTATCTCTGATATTGTTAAGTTTAATTTGGAAAGGGAAGGTTACGATATCATTACTGCATTCGACGGTCTTGAAGGATACCAAAAAGGGATTCAGGAGAATGTCGATTTGATTTTATTGGATATTATGTTGCCGTCAATGAACGGATTTGATGTTTGTAGGCATATTCGTGAAAAATCTTCCGTTCCTATTATTATGGTGACTGCCAAAGAAGAAGAGGTGGATAAAATTTTGGGATTGGAGCTCGGTGCGGATGACTATATTACAAAGCCATTCAGTTTGCGTGAATTGATTGCTCGTGTGAAAGCAAATATTCGCCGTACTTCTATGCCAAATAACAACTCTACTGATTCCGACTTGATTCAACACAAGAATTTAGTGATTGATACCGGTAAGTACTCTGTTACAAAAAATGATACTGTTTTGGAATTGACGGTTCGTGAGTACGAACTGTTGAAATTTTTAGCAGTTCAGCCGAACCAAGTATTTTCAAGAGAACAACTTTTAAAACAGGTTTGGGGATATGAATACTATGGAGATATTCGTACGGTAGACGTAACCATTCGTCGTCTGAGAGAAAAATTGGAAGATGATGCATCTAACCCTACTTATATTTTGACAAAACGTGGTGTTGGATATCTATTTAAGGGGGAATAGTGCTTGTTTAAGAGTATTCGTTGGAAACTGATTTCGATTCAGTTTGTTTTGGTATTTGTTTCCATGGCGATTGCAGGGTTGTTTATTACCAACCAACTGCAACAATACAATATTTCTTCCGTTCAAAAGAGTTTAACTTCCGCCTCCAACAACTTGGTCAATGAGAGTATCCGTTCTGATACCGGCGTTTTGAATCAACAGTATGATTTGCAAAGAACCCTGATGAATACAACGCTTCCTGCCGGATATGAAATCTCTGTTATCGATATCAAAAGCGGAATGATTGTCGCATCTACCAATGAAAATTTATTAGATCGACAAAGTATGGATGAGATGAATGTCGATGTTCTCCTTGCGTTGTCCGAAAATACGGTATCCAGCAAAACAGTCATGCAAAAAGATTTATCTTCCGTTCGATTTGAACATATTGCATTCTCTTATCCCAAAACTTTACCTGAAGATAAGGGATATATTATCTATGGGAGAGCTTCTCTTGAAAAGACGGATGAAATGCTCAATCATGCTAATATCATTTTTTTTAACGCAACCTTGATTGTATTGCTTGTAACCATTGTTTTAGGATACCTTCTGTCAACTTCTATTACCGTTCCGATCAATGATTTGAAGAAGAAGGCTATTGAGATTTCAAAGGGAGATTTCTCTCAACGTGCAGAAATCAAATCAAATGATGAGATTGGGCAGTTGGCAAAGTCATTTAACTACTTGACATCACGACTTCACAAAACTCTAATGGAAATCTCTTCTGAACAGGATAAGCTCAATGCCATTATCGAACACATGGAAGATGGCTTGATTGCGATTGATGAACAAGGAAAAATTATCCACCGTAATATTGTCGTGGAACGTCTCTTGGATGTTTCTATGAAGGATAAGGTGTATTTTGATGATATTTTTCTTCCTGAAACTCACATTGATTTGTGTTTGAAACGTATTGTTGAACAAAATGCAGAAGTTTCTGAAGGTATGAAGCCTTCGGATTTTACAATCGAAGTAAATGGTAGAATTCTATCGGTTTCCTCAGCATTGTTCAGTGACACAAGTAATACTCTAACCGGATATGTCGTGCTGTTCCAAGATATTACGGAACATGAACGATTGGATAATATGCGAAAAGAGTTTGTTGCTAACGTATCTCATGAACTCAAAACTCCGATTACAACAATTCGAACTTATTCGGAAACATTGTTGAACGGAGCATTGGAAGATTACGATATTTCAAGGAAGTTTATGGAGGTTATTGTCAAAGAAAGTGACCGTATGACATCCCTCATCCGAGATTTGTTACAGCTTTCTCATATCGACTTCAAAAAAGAAACATGGAACTTTGATGATACGGATATCAACAGTCTGATTCAGGATTCGATGGATAAGATGGAGCTGTACTACCGTTCCAAAAATCAAACAATTGTATCCCATCTATTGCCGGAATCTCCAAAACTTCGGATGGATAGAATCAAGATGGAACAAGTTATCATCAATATTTTATCCAATGCAATCAAATATACTGAGGAAAATGGGAAAATCATCTTGTCTTTATCTGTTTCAAAGGGTATACTGAACATAGTGATTAAAGATAACGGAATCGGAATTCCAAAAGAAGATGTAGAACATATTTTTGATCGATTCTATCGTGTGGACAAAGGTCGTTCCCGTCAACAAGGAGGAACAGGGCTTGGACTGTCGATTGCAAAGCATATTGTTGAGGAACATGGAGGTTCCATTACCGTTCAGTCCGTGTTAGAAGAGGGGACTACGTTTACAATTTCCATACCGATGAACCCGACAGAACTGTAAGCTATCTTTAATCGTGTTGTAATTATTTTGTAATAAAAGAACGATATACTATCTATGATATGAGTTTATGATGTATTAGAAATGGAAAAGAGGTGAGGTCTGAATGAAAAAATGGGTGTTGATCGGAATGCTTTTGTTTGTACTGTGCAGTATGACTTCTTTTGTATTCGCAGCTCCAAAAATAACGAAGATGTCGTCAAATGACGTCAATCAATTTCTAGAAACATTGAAGGAAGATGAAACTCCTATTTTTACAGCACCGGAGACCATCACTTCATCAACTACCGCAAAAACAATTCTTATATCCGGAGTTGGAAAAGCAAAAGATAAAGTAATCATAGAAGTATACCAAAAATCTGACCGTAACACTTATGTTTGCAATACGGAGCCGATTGAAATTACTGTCGGAGCATTGGGAGTGTTCAGTAAGGAACTGGACGTATCTCCTTCTAAGAACGTCTTTGTTATTGCAAAGATAACTCGAAAATCAGAAGTGATAAAGGATGGTCGAATCATCAATATTGTTGATAAGAACGATTTGAAAAAGGCATTACAAAATATTGGAAAAATTCAATAACATAGTAAATTTTGAAATATCATGATAAAATATTATCATGATATTTTTTTATCCGTTAGATTCTGTTTCTCACAATATGTGATGAAAAAAAGAGAAAAGGATAAGTATAACGGGTGATTTTCAGCAATATTTCAAGCAGGTGTTACCTGTTTTCAACACTTCGGAATTTTTTTTATGCTGACTTTCTTTCCGTATGAACTTATTTTAGGAGAATGAGTATGAAACTATTGAACGAAAAGCGGAAATCTATCTTGTTAATCATGTTATTTCTGTCCGCATTTTTTCTGTTTTTTGCAAAATTTTATTTGATACCAAAGAACTTACAACCAAAAACGACACTTCATAACATTGATGTCAATACTGCGTTCAGAGAAACCGTACTTCCTTCCGATGTCTTTTTTTATCTCGGGAACAATCAGATTTCAAGGGATGTGAAAGACTCTAAACAGTATTTTCAACAGATTGTCAATCAGTTAAATAAAACAATCAACGTCAGTCAAAAACCGGTTTTTTTTGAAAAGCAAAACTATCCTTTTTCACAGAACAAAAAAGGAATTGAGCTGATTTTTTCACCGGAAACAAATGCAAGTTTCCTCTCCATGTCATTGTTTGGAAAAGAGAATTGTTTTGTCGGTCTGTCTACCGTTTCCAGTATTTATATTCCGTCTGTGGATACCAAAGCTATCTATGTACAGGGAAAGGAAGGATACTTAAAATTCGATACTTCAGACTATAATCGATTTCCATTTTTAGATAAGATAAAATCTTCCAAGCACAAAATATACTACACTTTGAACTTTTTGTTCAAAAGCAAGAGTTATGCAGTTATCAGCAACGATGCAATCAACAACTTCGCAATTTATCAAACAACGACGCTACTGAATTCTGCTATGCAGGAACAAATCGCTAAAACTCTGTTTGCAAAAAAATATGATCTGTTGAACAAAATTATAGAAACGGATGGAAAATCAATCTATTCCTACAACTACGGACAACAAATTTTGCGTATTTCGCCAACCGGCAGTATTGAATATATCAATGAAAACTTCAGTACGGAAAACACTTCTGTCACCACTCAATTCTATACAGCAGTGGATTTTATGACAAATATCGGATACCCTTTATCCGACGTTCGACTTCATCACTATGAGCCAATCAGAATTCATGGGATTCCGGGAACAAAGTTTGTGTTCAAACATATTTTTATCGATTTGCCGATTGATTCCAAAAAAAATTTCTACGATATTCAAGTAAGTGTTGTTGGAGAAGATGTCTATAAATTTTTTGGATACCAGTACAAGTTCTCTGACATTTCTTTGCAAGAAGCAGAAAGTGTCCAAACTCCTGTTGAGCTTTTAGATACCTTATATCTAACTCTAAAACAACAACATCCTTCTCTTGACAACATTTCTTTTTTCGATGCGATTGATGAAATTAAAATGGTGTACTGGATGCAGGAAGATTTTACTTTGATTCCTTGTTATCGCATCACATGGAATCACAAACACTACTACCTCAATATCTATACGAAGGAGGTGCTGTATGAATTGGAATAAAGTGAAAACTTATTTGATTATCAGCCTGTTGTTTGTAAATATTCTGTTTGTTGTGAGTATCTCTCTTGACTTTTATAAATACCGAAAGGCCTCACAAAACTCTATTCAAATGGAACAGCACTTACAACAGTATCTCGATCAAAAGCAGATTCTTCTACAGGCAAGTCTGATAGAATACGATGATACAATGGCACCGATTGATATTTCTTATCCTGAATTGTCCGAAGAAGACTACCCGAAATTATTTCAAGATTATCCGATGTATACCAAAATTCATCGGAATAAAAAGCTGAGCATCAATCTTCCTTTAGCTATGGTCATCAAAAAAGATGAAAAATTGGATTCCTATGTGCAACGGTTTAACAACACTTACTTTACAACGGAATCATTTTTTCTGAAGTACAAAAAAGAGGATGCGTTCAATACATGGTATTATTTTACACCTATATATCATAGCAAACCTTTAGAAGAAGCTTTTTTAACATATCACTTTGATAGAAAAAATCAAAATTTAAATATTCAAAAAATCAATATCGAAGTCGAATCTACCGTTTATGAACAGAGGGAAATCTCTTCTCCATTAAAAGCAGTCGCACTTGCAGCATCCCGTATGCCGAGCCATTCTGTGATTACTGATGTAGAATTGGTCTATTACTATGCACCACAAAAAAATTCCAATATCGTTACAACGGAATCTGCACGTGCCATGCCTTGCTGGAGAATTCGTACCGAAGATCAGGAATTCTATTATATTTCTGCAATTGAACAGTAAATGAAATATTACATCAAAAAAACACCCTATTTGCGACATTTTGTAAACAGGGTGTTTTGATATTACAACTTATTTTAATTTCAAATAAGCATTGTTTTTTTTGTTATTTATTTTCTTCCACTACTTCTTCTTTTCTGATTTCTTTAGTACGGATTTCTTTACAGATTCTGTCTACAAAGGAATCTACTGCTTCACTTCCTTCATCTCCTGCATAACGACTGCGTACAGATACAGTTCCATCCGCTGCTTCTTTTTCTCCAACAACCAACATATAAGGAAGTCTGTTCAATCTTGCATCACGAATCTTAAATCCAATCTTTTCAGAACGATGGTCTACCGTAACATCTACTCCGTTTTGAGCCAACTCTCTTTTCACTTTTTCTGCATAGTCTGCATATTTATCGGAAATAGGAAGAATTCTTACTTGTTCCGGACACAACCATGTTGGGAATTTACCGGCATATTTTTCAATCAGCCAAGCCAATGTTCTTTCATAACATCCCAGTGATGTTCTATGGATGATATATGGTCTTTTCTTCTCACCGTCTTGATCGATATAATATAAGTCAAAGTTCTCTGCAATTGCACAGTCTAATTGAATGGTAATCATAGTATCTTCTTTTCCGTACACGTTTCTTGCCTGGATATCAATTTTTGGACCGTAGAATGCAGCTTCTCCATCCGCTTCTTTGAATGGGAGTCCTTTTTCTACCAAAATATTGCGAAGAGCAGCTTGTGTAGTTTCCCAATAGCTTTCGTCTCCCAAATATTTTTCTCTGTTGTTCGGATCCCATTTTGACAGTCTGAATGTCACATCATCTCGTAATCCCAATGTAGATAGGACATGTACTGCCAAGTTCAAACAATTTTGCAATTCCTCTTCGGCCTGATCCGGTCTTACCACATTGTGTCCTTCTGAAATTGTAAATTGACGAACTCTAGTTAAACCGTGCATTTCTCCGGAGTCTTCATTTCTAAACAATGTAGAAGTTTCTCCCATACGGTATGGCAAATCACGATAGGATTTTTGTGTATTCTTGTAAACATAGTATTGGAAAGGGCAAGTCATAGGACGAAGTGCAAACACTTCTTTATCCACCTCTTCATCTCCAAGTACAAACATTCCTTCTTTATAATGATCCCAGTGTCCTGAAATTCGATATAAATCCGATTTTGCCATTAAAGGAGTTTTTGTTCTGACATATCCCCATTCACGATCTTCCAAATCTTCAATCCAACGTTGTAATTTCATAACCATCTTTGTTCCTTTTGGAAGTAAAAGAGGAAGTCCTTGTCCAATTACATCAACGGTAGTAAATAATTCCATCTCTCTACCCAGCTTGTTGTGATCTCTCTTTTTGATTTCTTCCAGGTAAACCAAATAATCTGCAAGCTCTTCTTTTTTATTGAACGCCGTTCCGTAAATTCTCTGTAATTGTGCTTTATCGGAATCTCCTCTCCAGTATGCCATTGAAGAAGAAATCAATTTGTAGGCTTTGATTCCCTTTGTACTCATCAAGTGAGGTCCTGCACATAAATCAATGAACCCTTCTCCTTGTTGGTAGAAAGAAATTACTGCATCTTCGGGAAGGTCTTGAATCAATTCTACTTTATAAGGCTCATTTTTTTCTTCCATCAACTTGATAGCTTCATCTCTCGGTAATTCAAACTTTGTAATCTTCTCATCTTCCTTGATGATTTTTTTCATTTCTTTTTCTAATGTATCCAAATCTTCTCTTGTAAACGGCGCATGATCAATATCATAATAAAATCCTGTATCAATAGCAGGTCCGATTGCAAGTTTCGCATCCGGAAATACACGCTTTACTGCTTCTGCCAATACATGGGATGCAGTATGACGAATCGTTCTCAATCCTTCTTCATCTGTCGGTGTCAATATGCTCAACTCACAGTCTTGATCTATCACTGTTCTTAAATCTACCACTTCATTGTCAACCATTCCGGCACAAGCTACTCTTGCAAGTCCCTGGCTGATGTCGGATGCAATTTCATATACTGATTTACTGCTCTCATACTCTTTCACAGAGCCGTCTTTCAATGTTACTTTCATAGTTTTCCTCTCCCTTTCTTCTTTGTGTCTGCAATGTACCATCAAACGGAGGAATTATTTTCTCCAATAAAAAATAGTGTACACAACAGAACTCACCTAAAACAAAACGAACACATTCTTTCACACAACGTAAAAAAATGATTTGTGATAGGGACGATATGACTCTCATACCGCGGTTCCACCCTAATTGCTTACACCACTTCATTTTGATGATAACGGAATCACCGGGCTGTATTAGAGCCACTCGGAGATGGTTTTCGTATCAGTATCGGTCAGAATGTTCTCAGCAATTCCATCCTTCTCTGTATCCTTCCACTGTACTACTGTTCTCGTCAACGATTTATTCTACATCCATTCAGTTTAAACATTCCGATATCTCTTGTCAATATCTAACGGATGTTTTTTTCTGTTACTTTCATCTTACCCCGATTCTTCTCTATACTTACAAAATTTATTGATAAATTTTGAATAATTTGTGGTTAATTTGTATTTTATGGGTATAGAAAAAACATCTTAAGTTTCATTTGAGAAAGTCAATTGATAATAAAAAGTAGAGTTTGGGGAACTCTTCTAAAAATTTTTTTCTTTATAAAATGTCTATATATCAACGTTTGTACGATATTGTTCATTTTTTTGAAAAAAAAGCTAATCATTTTTAATTGACTTTATAATGATTTCATATTAAGATTAGATTATATTAGCTATTTAAAATATTTTTCAAATGAATAAAAGGGGGACATTATCATGGAATTAAAAGGAATGAAAGAATTAGCGGGAACAAAAACAGAACAAAACTTATGGAAAGCATTTGCCGGAGAATCTCAAGCAAGAAATAAATATACTTTCTTCGCTTCTGCAGCAAGAAAAGAAGGATACAACCAAATCGCAGCTATCTTTGAAGAAACTGCAGGAAACGAAAGAGAACACGCTAAAATGTGGTTCAAACTGTTAGATGGAATCAGTGCTGATACAAAAACAAACTTGTTAGCAGCTGCTGCAGGAGAAAATGAAGAATGGACAGATATGTATCCAACAATGGCAAAAGAAGCTGAAGAAGAAGGATTCAAAGATATTGCACGTCTGTTCACACAAGTTGCAGCAATTGAAAAAACTCATGATGAAAGATACAGATTGTTAGCAAAGAATGTAGAAGAAGGTTCTGTATTCAAAAAAGAAGAAAAAATTACTTGGTACTGCAGCAACTGCGGATATGTATTTGAAGGAACAAAAGCTCCTGAACGTTGCCCTGTATGTCAACATCCAAAAGCTTACTTCCAAGAACATGCAGAAAACTATCGTTAATTCACAGCGTTAACAAAAACCTTGTTAAAAACATCTAATCAATACAAAAGCTCTCAACAATATTGTTGAGAGCTTTCTGTTTAGAAAGAATAACCTTCGATACTTGACTTCTGTGATTCATTTAAAAATTCTTTCGTAAAAAATGATATTACTCGCATTTCACTCTTATCTTATCCGATATTCTTCCATGGAGTATCTCTTATGTTCAATATCTATTTGCTCTATCCATGGCGTTTCTTCGATATAATGCCATCTCTCAATAAAATTCGGCGTTACCTCAAAGACACACTCTGATTCTAAAGAGGAGTAATGTTCGTAAGAAAAAGGATAGTGCTTTTGATAGGCTCGGCTGAATACTCGATTTTGAGAAGGTGGATTCACTTCATAACAAGTTCCATCTATTTGGATATTGTCAATACAAAGAGACACATTGGGATTGTTCTTAATTTGCTTATACTTTCGAAACGTTTTATCTGTTTGAAAATATAATTTTTCTCCGATACAAACAATGCTCATCATTCGTGAACTGACCACATCATCTTCAGAAGAAGATAATACCATTTTTTTATGTGTTCCGAACTCTTTCCAAAAACGATGATATGCTTCCGAAAAATCCATACTAACCTCTCCATTTCAAACTTCATTTTTAGAATCTGTCACGATAACAAGAAAATATTTTGTTTTTTATGCTATCACAAAACAGAATAAATGTCTTACTGTCTTTATTCTGCACCAAAATATACTTTGGATTATCTAAACTCCATCACCCGTTTTTTATATTCCCATAAGCTGAATGACCACCCGAATAAAGAAGATGACCAAGACTATAATCATCATAGGTTTCATCCATTTTGCCTCTCCTTGCATAAATACTTTACTTCCCATATAGTTTCCCAGTATCCCGAATACTCCTGCCATAAGTCCAAGCGGAAGCAAGACTTTCCCATGAAGGAAAAAAACGGTCAGTGCAGCAACATTTGTTGCAAGGTTTATTGCCTTAGCGACTCCGTTCGCTTCTTTTATATTGAGATGTCCGACTAACACTAGCAATAATAACATAAATGTTCCCGCTCCCGGTCCATAGAACCCGTCATAGACTGCAACAACAAATGCTACCATACATACTCTTACCACAGTCTCTTTGAACGAATAAGCCAACGCTTCCTTTTCAAAAGAAACTCCTCTTATCACATACCATGCTGTCAGAGGCAAAATCACTAACATCAATTTCAATAAAAACTCTTCTTCTATAATAAGCGATAATTTCGCACCCAAAGATGCTCCGATAAATGCGGTAATCCCTGCAAAGAATGCAATTTTATAGGGAATATATCCTTTTTTTGCAAAACGATAGGTAGTAAGTCCCGTACCAAGACAGCCACTCAGTTTATTGGTCCCGATTGCCATATGAATCGGTATTCCTGAAATCAAATAAGCAGGCAGAGAAATCAATCCTCCACCTCCGGCAATCGCATCGACAAATCCTGCTAAGAATACCAACGGACACACGATGAGAAATTGAATGAAATTTAGTTGCATACTATTACCTCTTCTCTTTGAAACTGAAATGATTGAGGATGTTTCACCCCTCTGTTTCATCATTGACTTTTTTGGATATTAAATTTATTATAGGAATAAAGTGGTAAAAAGACAATATTATTAAATAAAAAAGATGAAGGAAGGCTTAAGGACTTTGTAAGTCAGCGTTTCATTCAAATAATCGGAGAATCTTGTTTCAATCTATTTTGTAAAAATAGAACAGCTTATATTCTCCGGTTCGTTATTTAGAGGATAGATAAAATCAGGTTACAAAAAATAGAGATAGAAAGAGAGAGTTATTATGTTTTTTCATGCAGGAAGTTATGATGTGATTGTAGTCGGTGCAGGCCATGCGGGCTGTGAAGCTGCTTTGGCATCTGCTCGTTTGGGCAAAAAAACATTGATGGTCACCCTGTCGCTCGATGCAATCGGACACATGCCTTGCAATCCTGCCATCGGTGGAACAGGAAAAAGTCAATTGGTAAAAGAGATTGATGCGCTTGGTGGAGAGATGGGACTGAACATTGATAGAAGTTTTATCCAAAGCAGAACTTTGAATTCTTCTAAAGGTCCTGCCGTACAGTCCATTCGTGCACAAGCTGACAAAAATTTGTATCACAGAGAAATGAAAAAAGTATTAGAAAATACGGAACATCTCGATATTGTCATGGATGAGGTTACCTCTTTGATTCATGACGGCAAAAGTGTATCCGGTGTTCGCACCAAATTAAACTGCGAATATTTCGCAAAAGCAGTTGTTTTATCAACAGGAGTGTTCCTAAACGGTCGTGTCTTTATGGGAGAAGTCAACTTTCCGTCAGGTCCACTTGGACAACTTCCGGCAGAACACTTGACTGAGAGTCTAAAGGAATTGAATCTTCCTCTTAGAAGATTCAAAACAGGAACTCCTGCAAGGGTTCATGCAGATTCCATTGATTTTTCAAAAATGGAATTGCAAGAAGGAGATGTAGAAATCGAACCGTTCTCTTTTATGAACGACTACTTACCGGAAGGAAATAAGGTAGTCTGTTACTTGACAAGAACCACATCAAAAACACATGATATTATACGCGAAAATTTGCAACGCTCTGCCATGTATGGTGGATTTATCGACAGCAAAGGACCTCGTTACTGCCCGTCTATTGAAGACAAGGTTGTTCGTTTTTCGGACAAAGAGAGTCATCAATTTTTTGTCGAGCCGGAAGGATTGGATACCAAAGAATACTATATTCAAGGATTTTCAAGCTCCATGGCATACGAAGTACAACTTGAAATGTACCATACAGTGCTTGGATTGGAACATTGCCACATGATGCGCCCTGCTTATGCAATCGAGTATGATTGTATCGATCCTCTTCGATTGAAACCTTCTCTTGAAATCATGGGGGTAGAAAATCTCTTCAGCGCCGGTCAATTCAACGGAACAAGCGGATATGAGGAAGCTGCTGCACAAGGTCTGATGGCGGGAATCAATGCAAGCCGAAAAATTGACGGTTTGGAACCTGTTATTTTGGATCGTGCGACAGCCTATATCGGAGTGTTGATTGATGACCTTGTTACCAAAGGAACAAACGAACCTTATCGTATGATGACTTCTCGTGCAGAGTATCGTCTTCTTCTGCGTCAAGATAACGCAGACCTTCGATTGACCGAACTTGGATATAAGATTGGATTGGTCAAATCGGAACGCTATGAACGATTCTTAGAAAAAAAAGAACAGATTGCAGAAGAAATCAACCGTTTGAAAAAAGAAAAACTCAAACCGGAAGAAATCAATCATCTACTGGAAGAAATGCAGAAAGCTCCTTTGACAAGAACCATTTCTCTGTATGATGCGCTAAAAAGACCGGAAATCACTTATCCTCTGCTTTCCTCTATCGGAAAAACACAGGAATCTCTTCCGGTTCAAGTCCAAAAACAAGCAGAGATTGCTGCAAAATACGAAGGTTATATCAAAAAACAGATTGAACAGGTGGAATCATTCCGAAAATTGGAAAAACGACAACTTCCTGAAAGTCTGGACTATTCCGTTATTGAAGGACTTCGTTTGGAGGCAAGACAGAAATTAAATGAAATCAGACCGTTCAATATCGGACAGGCGTCAAGAATTTCAGGTGTTTCTCCTGCCGATATTTCCGTTTTGTTGATTTACATGAAACAGCAGTCTCATACTGCACAGGAATAGAAGGAGTTTTTATGAAAAATACAATTTTGAAAGATGGATTGGCACTTTGGAATCAAGAGATTACAGAGAAACAGGAATCCGATTTTCATACCTATATGGAACATCTATTGGAAAAAAATAAGGTGATGAACCTGACTAATATCACAGAAGAACATGAAATCTATACCAAACATTTTTTGGATTCCCTCTCCTGTCTTTCGGTCTATCCCATTCCTGAGAATGCTACTGTTATAGACATCGGAACGGGAGCAGGTTTTCCCTCCATTCCGATAAAAATTATGCGACGAGACCTAAAAATGACTTTGGTTGATTCTTTGAACAAACGTATCAATTTTCTAAAAGAAGTTGATGAAATCCTACAGTTTGAAGATATGACGTATCTTCACGGACGTGCAGAAGATCTTGCACAGAAGGTAGAATATCGTCAAAGCTATGACTTTGCCGTTTCAAGAGCAGTTGCATCACTTCCTGTCTTGTTGGAATACACCATTCCTTTTCTAAAAATCGGTGGAATTTTTATCTGCCAAAAAGGACCTCAGGCAGCACAGGAAGTCATACAATCCAAGTCAGCATTAAAGCTCCTCGGTGCGAAAGTAGAGGACAGTATTCCGGTAAAAATCGGAACGACCGACTTGGAACATTCTATTTTGATTATCAAAAAAATAGAAGGCACATCCAAAAAATATCCTCGAAAGGCCGGAAAACCAAGTAAAGAACCTCTATAAAGGTGGAATCTCAATGGAACTACAAACAATCGAACTTCAAAAAATCATACCCGATCCCTGTCAGCCACGCAAATTTTTTGACCTTGCGGCACTTGAAGAGCTTGCTTCTTCTATCAAACAATACGGTCTCTTATCTCCCATCATTGTCAGAAAGCACAATGATCAATATATCATTATAGCAGGAGAAAGACGGTATCGTGCCATGTTGTTGAACAAGATGACACATGCGAATTGTATTGTACGAAATCAAATTGATTTTAGAGAAATTTCTCTAATTGAAAATGTCCAAAGAGAAAACTTGAATCCGTTGGAAGAGGCAGAAGCACTCTCTTCACTCATGACAGAAAAAAACTATACGCAGGAAGAACTCTCAAAACTGATTGGAAAGAGTCGACCTTATATTGCAAACCAACTGAGATTATTGAGATTGGATGATGAAACAAAACAGGCTCTCATTGACAAAAAAATATCTGAAGCACACGGTCGCTCGTTAATTTCTTTGGAGAATCTGAACCTGAGAAAAAAATTACTCCATGCCATTCTTGAACACAATCTCTCCGTTCGTGCAACAGAAAAGAAAATCAAACAGTGGAAACAAAAAGAAAAACAACAGTATGATGTCTATCTCAATGACTTGTTGCAACAGTTGGAGGAAAAACTCGGAACAAAAGTCACCTTACAAGGCTCCTCTAAAAAAGGAAAATTGAGCCTCTTCTACTTTCAAGAAGAAGACCTTTCTTCCATTATTGAAAAACTGTTACAAGATGAATAAAAAATGTCGATTTCACAAAACAGTTTCCTTTACAATTCTTATGCTGAAGAAATCCAATTTTTTTCAACATAAGAATTGTTTTTCTTCTTTCGTAAAAAACAGAACAAAAGTATGGAGTTTTGTTCTGTTTTTAGGTACAATAAAGAGATAAACAATTAGGGTATCATTTAAAAAAGTAAGGTAATCGATAAACCTAATCTTCAAGAGAGGTTTTTTATGAAACGAAATAATATTATTACCGTCATAGTACTCCTCATTCTTTTCTGCAATCCTTTGACCATTCGATACTTAAAAAAACAATTTATTATTGCAAATCCTAACACAAGTATCGACATTGCATTTCGTTACTCAAACAACAATTACGCAGAAGAATTTTCACATGGTCTACTAATGTATGACGGCTTAAGCTTAAAATTGATAGAAACAGATGGGTCGGAAAGATTTGATGTCACCATCAATGCAGACAACTATAGCATCTCCACATCAAAAAATCGTATTTTTCTCCTTGATATTGCAAAAAAGAATGTATATATTTTGGATGGAAAAGGTAATATCGTCAATCAAGTCACTGTAGACTATCTTCCAAAGAGAATCATTGCTTTAGACAACGGTAACTTCATTGTCCATTATTTCACTGATGTGTACATTGAAGGAATCAAGTTGTTTTCAGAAAATGGAAATTTGATTAACGACATCACCTATCCGAATGTAACCCTTACTTTGATTCAAGGTGACAAAAATGATCATTTTGCAGTGTTTGGATTCTTTAGAACCGGAAGTTCTCTTGAAAACAGCGTGTACTTCTACAATCGCAATGGAGAATTGCAATATGCAAACCAAATCAACGATGTCATTATTCATCAACTTCTTTTTCAAAAAAACAGAGTCTTGATGCTTGATGTCAACTCTATCTTAACTTCCGATACTGCATTTGAAGAGGTATCCAGTTTGGAGTTTCCTCTGGTATTGAAAAAAATTGTAGCAAATGAAAAAAATATCTACCTGCTCACAAAAGATAATTCCATTCAAGTGATGAATTCCGAGTTTCAGAACACCGATCAACTGTCTTCACAAGAAAACATTATCGATATGTTTTTAGTAGATGACAAACTTATCTACTATACACAAAATGCCGTTTTATGTAACTATAACAGACGACAATTTTCAAAAGACATCGTTAAAGTGATACCGGTAGATGATACACTTATGATTTTATTCAAAAATGAAATGAAAATCATCCAAAATGATTTCTAACAACAACGATTAGGTGGTGAATTCTATTTTGTCAGGATATACAAGAGTCGATTTAGCAATTTTTATATTTTTGGTATATCACGCATCACGAGGATATATCAAAGGTGTTCGATATATTATATTTGATACCGTCAAATTTTTCGGTTCCTACTTTTTAACCAAAGTAGCATACCAATTATTTTTTGAATCCGTTAACAAAGCAGAGTGGTTTCAAGCTTTCTTTAAATGGACACAAAACAGTATCATCAGTATACTATGTTCCATGTTTCCAATTATGAACTTTTTTCCATGGGAATCTATTGTTTTCTGTCTTATCGTATTTTTAGGATTCGTTCTGTTATTAAGAGTTGCCCTTTTGGGATTCAAAAAAAATGCCACATTTTTACAGAAGATAGAGGGTTTTCTATTCGGTACCATAAAAGGAATTGCTTATCTCTTCGTTCTTATTGCCCTTTTAGAACCTCTTATCCAAAGTTTCAGTATTTTGGGATTTTCAGAATGGTTACAAAAGAGCAAAATATTGCCTTATTTGTATGAGTATAACTTTTTATTGGACTTTTTATCCTTTCATAAATAAAAACACATTTGAAGAAACATATTGTTCTTTCAAACAGGACAAAATAAGGAGGAGCTTATGTATCAACCGAAAAAAATTAACATTGGCGATCGTGTGACCCTAAAAAAGAACCATCCTTGTGGAGGAAATCAGTTCCTGATTACAAGGGTAGGAATGGATTTTCGAATGAAATGTCAGACTTGTCAAAAGGAAATATGGATTGAACGCCCTGAGTTGGAGCGTAGAATAAAGGTCTTAGAACCGGCAAAAGAGGATGAATAATCATCCTCTTTTTTTATAAAATTTATTGTTATATATTTGATTACACAATCAATAATTTTAAATCCAATTACAAAAGAATTGCTATAAATATTTTTCTAATATAGACTATATGACGCCGTAACACTTGTATCTTTAGATATCACTCTACCTATTCCATCAAGCAAGATGTATATGTGTATTGTTCCATCAGCCCAAAGTTTTATTCGAGTACCATCATTTATACTATAATCGATATTCTTTTCTTCCCATGTAGTTCCTAATGTATATCCTGTGAGTGTAGTATATATATTAGATGCCCCCTTAATTTCTCTATAATTGTTATAGTGATAACAATCAACATCTGCATATAAATTTATATTACCAGTTCCCACTCTTTTTTTACCTGATATCCTAACAGTATAGTTTCCGGAACTTGTTGGTTGAATACGATTATTTAACTGGATATCTATGTTGTTTTCAGCAAACTCAGATATTAAATCTTCTAATTCTTCTTCACTATTTATTTCAATAGGTACTACATCCTTAGGAAAATTTTTAATTTCCATAATTTTAAAATCATTGTATTTCGTAAAATCTATTTCTTTATTTTCAGCAAATACATTCATAGATGTCATATTCATTAAAACAATTAACAAGAGAAAACTTATTATTTTTTTCATAACTTTACCTCCTATTTTTTAAATACTGATACACCAGATAAATCAATGCTACCAAAATTACGAGATTTACAAACGAAAATATGATTTGCAACAATTCTAAAATTACAACACACTTCCTTTCACGTGCAATTTTATTACAATAACTCTTTTAGATTTAAAAATATTGATTTAACTGAATTATATCACTATCGCATTTCAAACGCAAGTTTTTTTCATTTTGTTTCATAATTGATATGAGTCTTTCATACAGACCTATATCATACGGTAACTCATTCTTTTATTCGTAAAATTGATGTACTTTTTCCTTTGATTGTTGTTGCAAAAATAATCAATCGAATTTTTGATTCTGATGGAATATAAAAACCTAATGGAATACAGATTATCCATTATCATAGAAATAAAATTATAACCTTTCAAAAAATAGAAAGTAGACCTTTTTAAGTGTGTCAATCAGTGACAAAACAGAAAGGGAACACTTTCCCTA